>JBCCEW010000013.1 GCA_039030075.1 Myxococcota bacterium
GAAGTCCACCTTCTCGGCCAGACCCTTGTGCGCCTGACGCGACGTGATCGCCGCCGTCAGCGTCGTCTTCCCGTGGTCCACGTGACCGATCGTCCCCACGTTCACGTGGGGCTTCGTTCGCTCGAACTTCTCCTTGGCCATTGCGTGTGTTCCCTTTTCCTTTCGGCTTGGAATCCGGCTTCTGGGTTCGTCTCTTGCGGTCCGCGCCTCGCGGCCCGCGGTGGGTTTCGGTTCGGTGAATGGGAGCCGCGTGTGGCCCTGCGTCCCGTTCGATCCGCTGGAATCGTCTCTGTGGTGGGATGGAGCCCACGAGCGGGTTTGAACCGCTGACCTCGTCCTTACCAAGGACGTGCTCTACCACCTGAGCTACGTGGGCCTGTTTCCTCGTGTTCGCGCTGCGGGCCTCTGCCTCACTGCGCTGGTTTCTCTGGTTCGACTGATCTCGACTTCGCGCGCGTCGGAACTTCGGCCCCTCGCGCGGCGGGCCTCGCTGTGGAGCGGGAAACGGGATTCGAACCCGCGACCCCGAGCTTGGAAGGCTCGTGCTCTAGCCAGCTGAGCTATTCCCGCTTGGACATTCTCTCGGGGTGCGTCGTGTGCGACGCACCTTCGCGGCTCGGCGCGGATGGTGGAGAGGGGAGGATTCGAACCTCCGAAGTCATAGACAGCAGATTTACAGTCTGCCCCGTTTGACCGCTTCGGTACCTCTCCAACCGGGTCACGCCGACCCAACGTCAAAATGGTGAGTGCACACCCCCCTGCCCTCGCCCGGTGCGTTCACGACCGAGGCGAAGGAAAAACTGATTTCTCTTTGAATGAGCGACGCGCTGATGGGACCGCGTCGATGATCTTGAGTTCGAGAACCCCTCCCGTGGCACCGGGAGAAGCGGGTGCGCTTCCGAGACAAACCCTCGGCTCGCGCGCGATTCGTTTTCGATGACACACTCTTGTGCCCACGTGGTCATCGATGCGAGCGGTGTCCCGCTCCGTTGCCTTACGCCCTGCCCCAACCGTCTGCGTGTCCTCGCGCTACACCCGAGGACTTCGCTTCGTCTTCCGCGATCCTTACGACTCTCCGACGCCCACCGAACCTGCTCGACTGCTCGACACACACTGGAGCTGGCGATGGGACTCGAACCCGTAACCTGCTGATTACAAATCAGCTGCTCTACCAGTTGAGCTACGCCAGCGCGGAGACGATCGACCCGAGACTATACGGCGGGCCCCCCAGCGGGGCAACGCCCTGGGAATCGGAAGCTGACCGGGAAGGTCCCCGTACCCGCAGGGTTAACCGGCCCCTTCGGACTGGCGCATCAGCTCGAAGAGGATCACGGCGGCGGCGGTCGAGACGTTGAGCGAAGCGACCTTTCCCCCGAGGGGAATCCGGACCGCCCGGTCGAGCTGCTTGCGCACTCCGTCGCGCAAACCGCGCCCCTCCGCCCCGAGCACCACCACCCAGGGCCCACCGCTCCCGAGCTCGCCCTGGTAGAGCGAGTCGGCCCCGGCGAGGTCGGCCCCCAGAATCCAGTACTGGCGCTCCTTCAGGTCGCCGAGCGCCCGAGAAAGGTTGGTGACCCGGGCGACCGGCAGCCACTCGATCGCGCCCGCGCTCGCTCGGGAGACGGCGGCGGAGAGCGGCGGCGCGTTGCGCCGGGTGAGAATCAGCCCACCCGCACCCGAGGCCTCGGCCACCCGCGCCATGGCTCCCAGGTTCTGGGGGTCCTCGACTCCATCCAGCGCCACCAGGGTTCGCCTGCCCCTCGCGGCGACGTGGTCGACGAGCTCCTCGAGCCCGAGCTCGGGGAGCGCCCCGACCGCCAGTGCCAGGCCCGGCGCAGGCAGTCGCTCGGCGGCGGCGCCTTCGCGGTGGCGCACCTCGATGCCCGCCGCGATAGCCTGCTCGGTGAGCTCCCCCACCGCGGGATGGCGCGCCGTCGCTGCCACCTCCAGCCAGAACAGCGTTCGTCTCCGGGCCGCCAAGGCTTCTCGGATGGGGTGCAGCCCCGCGAGGCGCTCGGCCACGCCGGCGGCCTGCTCGGACCGGGCGTCGGGACCCGACCGTGCGCCCGCGCTCTTCCGCCTGCCTCGGCTGGCCATGGGGCGCGCAGCATACCGCTCCGCGCCGGGACAGCCCCTGGCGGTCCGGTCCGATCCCGACCCTCGGGTCAGAGATCCGCGCGCAGCCCGTCCAGATGCTCGAGGAAGCCCTCGGCGTCCTCGATCTTCGGGTGGTTCAGGAGCTCGAACTCGGCGTAGGAGAGCAGCTCGCCCAGCGCGGCCCGGACCTCGCGCAGTCGGTTGCCCGGGAACACCTCAGCCCGCTCGATCAGCACCTCGGGGTCGAGCACCCCACCTGGGCCGAAGGCCAGGCCCTGGAGCAGATGGGGATGCCGGGTGGCCGCCTCCCGGCTCACGTCGGCGATGCGCTCACGGACGGCGTCGGCCCCGTCCCAGGCCACCAGCGGAGCCGTCAGCTCGGCCAGCAGCTTCGCGTGTGCGGTCACGCTCGTACGCAGCTCGGCGTCGGCGTCGTTCGACGTGGTCACCGACTCGTCGCGCGCGATCCGCAACGCACCGAGCTTCTCGAGCAGCTGCACGGTGCGCGCACCCGAGAGCGAATCGATGCCCACGCGTTGGCACATGGCCGGGAAGCTGTCGGTCTCGGCGAGCGCGTGCATCAACGCTGCCGCCGTTCCTTCGAGCGTCCGCACGGCGCCCGGGATCGGCTGCAGGCTGGCCTGGCTGTCCTCGAGCTGCGCGAGGAACACCAGCAGCTCGTCGCGGTGCTGGAGCCCTTCTTGAATCAAGCGGCCGGTGGGAAGTGCCAGGCGCACGACGTTGTCCGGTCGCACCTCGCCTTCCCACAGGAAGAGCTGGCCCGTGGCATAGGCGAAGAGCGAGCGCACGATGTCCTCGACCTGGGCCTTCACGCCGTCCCAGAGCTCACGCGGCGAGAGCAGGCCACGCTCGACCAGGAAACGACCGAACTGCTGCGGCGGCGCGTACGCCTCGGAGGCCAGCTGCTGTTCCTGCAGGGAGAGCGCTCCCATGCGCACCAGGCTCTCTCCCAGGCGATCGATGGCCTGGTTCGAGCTGGCGAAGACGACTTCTCCGGCGTGGAGGAACACGCTCTTCACGCAGTCCCCGTGTTCGAACTGCAGGAACCCGGACTTCCCCGAGCTGTGGACCATCTGCAGCACGTCCGCGACCGAGAAGGCGCGGACGTCGGCCACCAGCACCAGGTCGCGATCCCAGGGAATGGGCGGCGCGTCGGGATCGATGCGCTCGAGCATCAAGGTGCGGTGCCCGACCGCGAGCGGGCGTACCTGACAGGTCTCCGTGGGAAGCCCGAGCGCCTCGGCCTGGTCGGCCGTGAGCGTCATCGGCCCCTGTGAATGCTGGATCATCCGAACTCCGTGACAGGGAATCCCCGGGAATCCCTCGGCGATTCCAGCGCTTGGCTTGAGGGGCACCGCCCGTGCCGGGACTCCCTGCGCTCAAGTTGCGCACCCGTTGCACCCGATGGGGGGAACGGAGGTGTGTCATGTCCGACGATTCCCACGATCCGCCGCGCCGACAGCCGCGCGTCGACACCGAGATCCCGGCGCGGATCTCGACCATCGAACCCGACAGCGATCCGGTCACCGGCCGGAGCTACTTCCGGGCGTCCCACGAACTCGCGTCCAACGTGTCGCGCGGCGGTGCGTTCATCCGGACCACCGAGCTGCTGGAGCGCGGCCGACGGGTGCTGGTCGAGCTGTCGCTTCCGACGGGCGAGCACGTCGAAGCCGTGGGCCGCGTCGCCTGGACGCAGCGCGTGCTCACGCCCGGAGGCGGGCTGCCCGAGTGCGGTGTTGGCGTCGAGTTCCTCGGCGGCGAATCCGATCAGCTGTCGCGCCTGGACGACTTCGTTCGCAAGGGAGCGGACGATTCCACCGACCACTGACGCGCGGTTCGGCTTGAACTGGCGCGGAGGGGCCTTTACGCTCGTTCTCCCGATGAAACCCGCCGGTTCCTACAAGATCCGTTATCAGCGCGGCGCGCACGCGCGCAGCGTCCGTCCGACGACGGCGAGCGAAGACCCGATCGAGACACTCCTGGCGGAGGTCGCCGAATCGGATCACCGGGTCCGGCGCATCGTCGAGTCGCTTCGCGACGAGATTCTCGATGCCGGCGAATCGGCCGAGCTGCGGGTGCGCCGGGTGTTCAGCTCCCCGCGCGAGATCTTCCGGCTGGAGATCGAGCGGCCCGAGTTCGGCTACCTGCGGACCACGCTGCTCGATCGCGAGGCGCTCGAGGCTCTGCTCGAGACCGACGAGGTCCGCCACCGTGTCGCTGCGGTGGCCTGAGCCCCAGAACGAGCCGCCGGACCGATCCATCAGACCGAGCCACCCGATCCAGCCGCGGGCGCCGCTCGGGCCTTGAGCGGGAGCCGCGCACCGACGAAAAGCGTGTGGTGCCCGGGGCAGGACTCGAACCTGCACGGCTCTAGGCCAAGCGATTTTAAGTCGCCCGCGTCTACCGATTTCGCCACCCGGGCTCGAAGCCCAGTCTATACTCGTCGCCGCTCGAATTCAGGAGCCCGTACGTGTTTCACGGCAAGAAGATCGTGGTCGTCATGCCGGCCTACAACGCGGCCCGCACGATCGAGCAGACGTACCGGGAGATCCCGCTCGATCTGGTGGACGAAGTCGTCGTCACCGATGACGCCAGCCGGGACGACACGGTCAAGGTGGCCGAGCGCCTCGGGCTGCGGACCCTCGTCCACACCGAGAACCGCGGGTACGGCGGCAACCAGAAGACCTGCTACGCCGAGGCGCTGCGGCTGGGCGCGGATGTCGTGGTCATGCTGCACCCCGACTACCAGTACACACCGAAGCTGCTGCCCTCGATCATCGGGCTGATCACGGACGGCCCGTTCGACGTCGTGCTCGGATCGCGCGTGCTGGGCGGCCGCGCCCTTGCCGGTGGCATGCCGGTCTACAAGTACGTCGCGAATCGCTTCCTCACCGCGTTCCAGAATCTCCTGTGCGGTGCCAAGCTCTCCGAGTACCACACCGGTTATCGCGCGTTCACGCGCGAGGTCCTGATGTCGCTACCGCTCCTCGAGAACTCGGACGACTTCGTCTTCGACAACCAGATGCTCGCCCAGATCCTGGTGGCCGGGTTCGAGATCGGTGAGGTGAGTTGCCCGGCGGCCTACTTCGAAGAGGCGTCGTCGATCAACTTCCAGCGTTCGACGAAGTACGGGCTGGGCGTCCTGTGGACCTCTTGCCAGGCCTTCGCCCATCGCATGGGTTGGACGAAGGTCCCGATCTTCGATCCGACCGGGCGTCGCCTCGAGATCGCCGACACCACCGCCGCCCCGAGCCCCGAAGCGGCCTGATCCTTGGACCTCTACACCGCATCGCAGCGGGTCGGAACCGAACACGTCCTCGACGGCTCGACGCCGAGTCTGACCGACTACGGACTGGTCGGCGACGGGCATACGGCTGCGTTGGTCGGGATCAATGGGTCGGTCGATTGGCTGTGCTGGCCGCGCTTCGACTCGCCGAGCCTCTTCGCCGCCCTGCTCGATCCAGACCGCGGCGGCTCGTTCCAGATCGCGCCGGCCGAACTCGGCTGCACCAGCCGCCAGGCCTACGACACGGGCACGAACGTGCTGCAGACCCTCTTCCGCCGGGAAGGCGTGGCGACGGTCATGCTCACCGACTTCATGCCCTGGAACGGTGACCCGCGCTCGCACGTCGCCGAGTTCCATCGCTTGATCGAGACCCGGGAAGGCCAGATGGAGATGCGGATCGTCTTCGACCCGCGCTTCGACTACGGCCGCAGCCCTGCGAAGATCACGATCGAGTCCGACGGGGTGATGGCCGAGGGCCCGAACGGCGAGCGCGTCTCGCTGTCGGTAAGCGGCGGTGCCTCCTTCCACCCGCGCGACGCCGGCGGCGTCGAAGCCGTACTCCACCTCCGCAGCGGCCAGCGCGCCTGGGCGATCTTGTCCTGGCGTTCGGGACGGCCCGAGCGCGTGTCCGCCTATCGCCCCTTCGACCACCTGCGCGCCACGCGCCGCTTCTGGCGTCACTGGTCCGGGCGCCTCGAGTACGACGGCCCCTGGCGACACGACGTCATGCGCAGCGCCCTCGTGCTGAAGCTGCTCCAGTACGCCCCGACCGGTGCCATGGTCGCGGCTCCGACCACCAGCCTGCCCGCCTGGGTCGGCGGCGACCGCAACTGGGACTACCGCTTCTCCTGGACCCGCGACAGCGCCATGGCGATCCGCGCGATGAACCAGATCGGCTATCCCGACGAGGCCCAGGGGTTCTTCCACTTCGTGCGGGACACCATCGAGGCACGTCGCGCCCTCGACATCATGGTGACCCTCGACGGCACCGAGGTGCCCGACGAGAAGATCCTCGACCACCTGTCGGGCTACCGCGACAGCCAGCCCGTACGCGTCGGCAACGCGGCCCGGCTCCAGATCCAGCACGACATCGCGGGCCCGCTGCTCGACGCCGCCTCGGTGTTCGAACAGTCGGGCGGCACCCTCGGATTGCGACTCTGGCGCCAGGTGCGCTCGCTCCTCAACGACTCGGTGCAGCACGCGGCCCAGCCCGACCACGGCATCTGGGAACCCCGGTCCGAACCCTGCCATCACGTGCATTCCAAACTGATGCAGTGGGTGGCGCTGGATCGCGGCCTCGACATCGCCCAGCGCTTCGGCGGTGACCGCGAGGAGCATGCCTGGCGCCAGGCCCGGGAACAGCTGCGCGAGGCGATCCTGCGCGACGGGTTCGACACCACCAGCGGGAGCTTCGTGAGCGAGTACGGTGGCAACCGCACCGACGCGAGCCTGCTGCTCGCACCCCTCTACGGATTCCTGCCTCCGCGCGACCGGCGCGTGCTCGGCACCATCCAACGGGTGATCGACGAGCTCTCGGACGGGAAGTTCCTGCGCCGCTATCGCACCGATGACGGCATCGACTGCGACGAGGGCGGCTTCGTGCTGTGTGGCTTCTGGTTGGCCGAGGCACTGGCCCTCGCCGGACGCCTCGACGACGCGCTCGAGGTCTTCCACAACCATCTCGGCGCGGCGAACCACCTGGGCCTGCTGGCTGAGGAAGTCGACCCGGGAAGCGGAACCGGGCTCGGCAACTTTCCCCAGGCCTTCAGCCACCTGGGGTTGATCCAGGCTGCCGCCAGGCTCGACCATGCCCTGCGCCTGCGGGACGAGGGATCGACCGAGCCGCCGCTCCTGCCCTTCGACCGACGCGCGGACGAGTAGTCCGCGAGACCGGGTTGGTGGAGGCGGCGCCCGGACTCGAACCGGGGATCAGGGCTTTGCAGGCCCGTGCCTTACCACTTGGCTACGCCGCCGAAGCCCGCCGCAGGGGGCGCGCCCGGACAAGGGTGGGTATCGCGCGCCGCCGTCGGCGTCAATTCGCGCCTCGCGCGACCCGGATGTGAGAAGCGGCCCCGTCCGGTAGGGTCCGCGGCGTGCGGTGGTGGCTCGTCTTCGCAGGGGGCGGACTCGGCGCCCTGGCCCGGTACGCCCTGGCCCTCTGGGTCGAGGGCAAGACCGGCCCGGGCTTTCCGTGGGGCACCTTCTCGGTGAACGTGCTCGGCTGCTTCGCGATCGGCGTCGCCGCCACACTGGCCGACGAACACGCCTGGCTGTCTCCTTCGGCCCGCCTGCTGCTGGTGACTGGCATCCTCGGCGGCTTCACGACCTTCTCGACCTTCGGCTACGAGACCTGGCAGCTCGCCAGCGAAGGGGCCGCGGCCGCGGCGCTCGGGAACGTCCTGGCGAGCGTCGGCGCGGGCCTGGTGGCCGTCGTGCTCGGGATCGTGGTCACGCGCCAGCTGGTGTGAGCGCGGCGCCGACCGAGTGTGGGGAGCGGCTGGGCTAGAGGTCGGGCAGCGGCGTCCAGACACCGTCGATGCGCAGCCCGAGTCCGGCGTCTCCCTCCTCCACCGCCTGCAGGAGCTCGGCTTGAGGCCCTGGGAAGAAACGCGCCAACAGGCCGGCGGGTTCGAGCGATGTCTTCACCCGGCACAGGAGCGCGCCGTCCCGGGGCGACCAATGCAGGCTCGACGCGTCGAGACGCTCCGCGCTGCCATCGGACAGGGTGAGCCGGCCGGATGCCGGATCGATGTCGCGCACGAAGAAGGCCGCCTCCTCGAGCGTGATCTCGCCGCGGAAATGACGCAGGGTGACCACGTACTTCCGCTCGTCGGGCAGGTAGCGGACGCTCCGGTCGAAGTGCTCGCGCAGCTTCCGGTGCCGGATCGGCTCGCCGTCGTGGGTCCAGCGACCGTCGTGATGGAGCACCAGGCCAAAAGGCCGCAACGGCGGCGGGCCGCGGCGTTCAGCGGCCACGGTCTAGCCTCCCCCGGCCGTGCTCGGCGCGTCTTCCTCGGGCAGCGGGACGCGGGTCCCATCGGGCTCGAACACGCCGCGCAGGTCGTAGCGGAACCAGAGCACGACCTTCCGGATCTCCGAATCGGGCCCGGCTCGGTAGATCCACTTCTCGTTCCAGGTCTCGTCGAACTCGAGCTGCGTGCGCGGGTCGTTCACGCTGCCGACCTGATCCGTCGGGGCCCCGAGCCACTCCCACACCTCGCCGCGCCCCCAGCTCACCGGTCGCACTCACCGCCGATCATGTTGATGAAGTCGAAAGTCGGGATGAGATCCGCAAGCAGGCAGCCCTTCAGCATCTCCGACATCGGGGCCAGATTCAGGAAGCTCGGCGGGCGACAGCGCACCTTCTGGGGCCGCGCGCTGCCGTCGGAGACGAGATAGAAGCCGAGCTCGCCGTTCGCCGACTCGACGGCAGCGTAGGCCTCGCCAGCCGGCACCTGGGGCCCTTCGGTCACCGACTTGAATTGCTGGATCAGCTCTTCCATCTGGTTGAAGACCCGCCCCTTCGCCGGCCAGCGCACTCGGGGGTCCAACACGTTGACCGGGCCGGGCCCGAGCGCGTCGAGCTTCTCCAGACACTGCTCCACGATGCGCAGGCTCTGGTGCATCTCCTCGACACAGACGAGGTAGCGATCGTAGTTGTCCCCGACGGTTCCGACCGGGATGTCGAAGTCGAGCTCGTCGTACACGAGGTAGGGCTCCTGCTTGCGCAGATCGAGCGGCTCCCCGGTCGAGCGCAGGATCGGCCCGGTCACCGCGTACTGGAGACAGGTCTCGCGATCGATGACGCCGGTGCCCTGCAGGCGGTCCACGAAGATGCGGTTGCTGGTGACCACGTCGTCGAAGTCCTTGAGGAGCGCCCGCGCCTTGCGCAGGTAGGCATCCCCCTCGGCGCGGAACCCGTCGGGCAGGTCGTGCTTCACGCCCCCGATGCGGATGTAGTTGCTGGTGACCCGGGCGCCGCAGAGCGCCTCGAGGAGGTCCCAGGTGAGCTCGCGCGCCTCGATCCCGTAGAGGAACGGCGTCATCGCCTGGAGCTCGAGGCAGGCGGCGCCGCAGCGGGTGAGGTGGTCGCCCACCCGGGAGAGCTCCGCTGCCAGCACCCGCAGCCACTGGCAGCGCTCCGGGGTCTCGAGCTCGAGGAGCTTCTCGACGGCCATCACGAACCCCAGGTTCGCGAGAATCGCCGAGTTGTAGTTGAGCCGGTCGGTGTAGGGAATGCACTGATACCAGCTGCCGGCCTCGCACTCCTTCTCGAAGCCCCGGTGGAGGTATCCGACCTGAACATCGAGGTTCACGATGTTCTCGCCGTCGAGCTCCACCAGGAACTTCACCGTGCCGTGGGTGGCGGGATGGGAGGGACCCATGTTGAGCAGCTGGTGCTCGGTGTGGAGGTCGCGGGCGAAGTCGTCATCGCCCGCGTGGGGCGGGGTCGGGAAGCTCGGCTGGGCCATCAGTTCTGGGGCCCCACCAACGGCTGTCGCCGTTCCTTCGGGTAGTCCTTCCGCAGCGGGTGCCCCTCGAACTCGTCGTACAAGAGGATGCGCCGCAGATCCGGGTGACCCTCGAAGCGGATCCCGTAGAGATCGAAGACCTCGCGCTCCATCCAGTTCGCCGACTGGAAGAGCGGCACCAGACTCGGCACCGCCGGCGCGTCTTCGGACACCAACACCTTGATCCGGAGGCGCTGGTTCCGCGCCACCGAGTACAGGTGGTAGACGACCTCGAAGCGCGGCGTTCGCGGCAGGGAGTCGACCGCGCACAGATCGGTGAGCATCTCGAAGTGCAGGGTCGGATCGTCGCGCAGGAGCGCCATCACGGCGGGAAGCGACTCGCGGTCCACCACCGCCGTCGCGTCTCCGTGGTCGGCGTGGGTCGATTGGAGCGCCGCCGGGAATCGCTGGAGTAGCCGCTGCAGGGCCGGAACGCCGAAGTCGTCCATCAGGCCGCTCCCTCGGCGGCCGCGTCATCCCGGTCGTACTCGCTCCGCAGGAACGCCAGACGCCGCTCCAGGAGGGTCTCTGGCACCAGCAGGCGCTCCTTGTCGAAACACATGGACTCACGGGTGTAGCCGGCGATCTCGACCTCGCGGCTCATCACGATCGCCTCTTCCGGACAGGCTTCCTCACACAGGCCGCAGAACATGCAGCGCGACATGTCGATGTCGAACGCCTCGGGGAAGCGTTCGATCCCGGCCCCCTCGAGCTCGCCCGGAACGATCGAGATGCAGTCGGTCGGACACGCGAACTCACACAGGCCGCAGGCCACGCACTTCGGCTGACCGTTCTCGAGCTGCACCAGGACCGGCATTCCGCGAAAGGCGTCTGCGAAGTCGACGCGCTCCTCCGGATACTGCACGACGAAGTCGGTGCGGTTCCGGCCGGTGACGAAACCGCGCAGATTGCGAAAGAAGTGTCGCGCGGTGACCGCGAGCCCCTTCGCGATCATCGGCACGTACAGGCGCTCGAGAAGGCCCAGCTTCTCCTGGCGCCGAACGACCACCACCTTCCCCGGCATCGCCGCGATGATAACGGGATCGGCCCCACCGAGCCCGAGCGAGCGCGGCGTCCGAGGCGAGAGGGATCAGCCCTGCGCGGAGCCGCTCCGTGGGTCCTCGTCCGCGGCGCCGCTCGCTCCCAGATCGGCTTCGAAGGCCGCCCGCACCGCGACCCGCGTCCGCGTCGCGCAATCTGCACCGGAGGTGCCGAGCTCCGCGGCGACCGAAGTCATGTCCACCGCTTCGAGACCACACGGCACGATGCAGTCGAACCCGCCGAGGTCGATGTCGACGTTGAGGGCAAACCCGTGATAGGTGACCCAGCCGCGGACCCCGATGCCGATCGACGCGATCTTGCGCGCGCGCGCCAGCGCCGGGGTCTCGACGAACACGCCGGTCCAGCCGGGCACGCGGCACCAGGCAACGCCGAGCCCCGTGAGCGCCCGCCCGAGGTTCTCCTCCAGCCGGCGCAACCAGGCGTGGACGTCGCGTGCGTCGCGCGCCGCCAGGTCGACGATCGGGTAGCCGACCAACTGCCCCGGGGCGTGGTACGTCACGTCGCCCCCACGCGCGACCTCGTGCAGGGCAACGCCCTTCTGGGCGAACTCCTCGGGCGTCCAGCGAAGATTCGACGGCTTCGCGCTGCGGCCCTGGGTGACCACCGGCGGGTGTTCGAGGAGCAGAAGCGTGTCCGGGCAGTGCCCGGCCCGCCGTTCGGCGACCACGCGCTCCTGCAGGGCGAGCGCCTCGTCGTAGGGCACACAGCCGAGCTCGCGTACCTGCAGCTCGGAAGCCTCGCCCATCGCGCTAGAGATCGAACTCGGCCTCTTCGAGCAGCTCGCGCACTCGGAAGAGGAAGCCGTTCGCCGGCGCCCCGTCGACCACGCGGTGGTCATAGGACAGGGCCAGGTGCATGGTCGGACGGATCACGATCGCGTCCTCGCCGGCGATCGTGCGTACGACCGGTCGCTTCACGATCTCGCCCATGCGCAGGATGCCCACCTGGGGCTGGTTGATGATCGCGAAGCCGTAGAGGTTCCCGTTCCGGCCC
Organism: Myxococcota bacterium; assembly: GCA_039030075.1. Taxonomy (NCBI): domain Bacteria; kingdom Pseudomonadati; phylum Myxococcota; species Myxococcota bacterium. Next base: position 11,971 of record JBCCEW010000013.1, read on the forward strand.
GGGTTCGAGAGCGTGAAGCTGCCGCCCTTCAGTTCGTCGGGCGAGAGCTTCTTCGAGCGCGCGCGCGAGGCCAGGTCTTCCACCGCCTGGGCGAGCCCGGCGAGCGACAGTCGGTCTGCGTGGCGCACCACGGGCACGACCAGGCCCTTCTCGGTCTCGACGGCGATGCCGATGTGGATGTCCTTCTTCTCGATGATCGCGTCCTCGACCACCGACGCGTTGAGCCGCGGGAACTCGCGAAGCGCGCGCACCGTGGCGTGGACGATGAAGGGCAGGAACGAGAGCGAGAATCCGTGCGACTCCTTGAAGCCGCGCTTCTGGGCATTGCGCACCTTCACGACGCCCGACATGTCGATCTCGGCAACGGCACCCACGTGGGGGCTCACCTGCTTCGAGAGCACCATGTGCTCGGCCACCAACCGACGCAGGGGCGTCATCGGAACGACCTTGTCGCCGGGCTGCAGGGCGTACTGGAACTTGTTGCGAATCGCGGCCGGGGGCCCTGCAGCGGGCGCAGGGGCCGCAGCCGGCGCGGGAGCCGGCGTGCGCTGGGACGCGACGTGCCGGTCGACGTCCGCCTTGCGGACCTTGCCGCCTTCGGCCGGGACATCGGCGAGGTCCACGGCGGCCGCCTCGGCGGCGCGCTTCGCGAGCGGCGTGGCCGGGGTGCTGGAGGGGCTGGCCGGTGCGGGGGTCGGAGCCGGCGCTGCGGCGGCGGGAGCGGGAGCCGCCTGGGGGGCCGGCGCGGCAGCGGCCGCGGGCGAGGCACTCGCGGCGGCGCCATCGGAGTTGATCCGCAGCAGCTCGGCGCCCACGGGTACGGTGTCCCCTTCGGACACGAGGAGGGCCTCGACCACCCCGGCGACGGGTGAGGGAACCTCGGCGTCGACCTTGTCGGTCGTGACCTCGACGAGGGGCTGATCGACGGTGACGGAGTCGCCCTCCTTCACCAACCAGCGCGAAACCGTGCCCTCGACGACGCTCTCGCCCAGTGCCGGCAGCTCGACCGCGATACCCATGAAGCCAATCCCCCTGCGAACGGCTCAAGTGCCCTTCGGCACTCCCATTCTACCGTCCGCATCGGCCGCAGCACCCGCGCTCTTGACGGCACAGCGCCGGCCGGGGCCGGATCGGCTCAGGGGATGGGCTTCTCCGTCACCGGCAGGCTCAGCTCGGCGGTCTCGCGGTGGCGCCCGTCGGCCGGGACGCGCTCGGCCTGAACCCGGGCCTGGAGCTTGATCAGGCCGTCGATCACGGCCTCGGGCCGCGGCGGGCAGCCGGGGATGTAGATGTCGACCGGGATCAGGGTGTCGATGCCCTGGACCGTCGCGTAGTTGTTGTAGGGGCCCCCGGAGCACGTGCAGGCCCCGAATGCGACCACCCATTTCGGCTCGGCCATCTGGTCGTAGACCTTCTTGAGCACGGGGGCCTGCCGATGGGTGATCGTCCCCACCACCATCAGGAGGTCGGCCTGGCGCGGCGAGAAGCGCGGCAGTGCGCAGCCGAAGCGGTCGATGTCGTAGCGCGGCCCCGCCACCGACATGAACTCCATGCCGCAGCACGCGGTCACGAACGGGTAGAGGAACATCGAGTACTTCCGCGCCCAGTTGAGGACGTCGTCGACCCGTGTGGTGAGAAACGAGTCGCCCCCCTGGCGCAGGAACTCCACGGCCCGGGCGCGGTGGACCGCCTCGGCCTGATCGCGCGTGGCGCGCCCCGGCAGCGGTGTGGGCCTGGCGTCGCTCGACATGTTCCCCCCTGCGATCGCGCCCACAGCATAGCGGCTCTAGACTGGGGCCCGATCCTTCCCCTGTGGCACCGGCGACACACCGTCGCGTCGGCGTCCAGCCCCAGGCGCTCCTTGGCCCAACCGGCGAACCACGCCCCCGAGAACGAGACCGGCCGCGTCTGGCGCGCTCGGGCGGTGCATGCGCTGACCGCGAGCGGCGCCGTACTCGGGACGCTCTCGCTCTGGGAGATCGCCCGCGAGCGCCACGAGTGGGTCGCGACCTATCTGCTGATCGCGCTGGGGATCGATGCGATCGACGGCACCCTCGCGCGCCGCGCCCAGGTCACCCGCTACACACCGGGCATCGATGGCCGGCGCCTCGACGACATCGTCGACTTCCTGAACTTCGCCGTCGTGCCGATCGTGTGGATGCTGTCGCTGGGCGCCTTCCTCCACCCGGCGCTCGCCGCCTTGCCGATCCTGGCCAGCGCCTATGGTTTCTCCCAGGAGGACGCGAAAACCGAGGACGACTTCTTCCTGGGCTGGCCGTCCTACTGGAACCTCGTCGCGCTGTACGTCTGGATGCTCGCGCTCTCGCCGGGCGCGGCGACGGCCTGGGTCGTCGGGCTGAGTGTCGCCATCTTCGTGCCGTTGAAATACCTGTATCCGAGCAAGATGCCCCGCTTCCAGATCACCACGATCGCCGGCGGGCTCCTGTGGGCCTCGGTGATGTCCGTGTGCGTCTGGCGGCAGGACCTGGCCGTACGCTTCTTCCTGGTGGAGATCAGTCTCTTGTACCTCGTCTACTACGTCGGCATGTCGGCCTGGCTCGGGGGCTGGTTCCGGCGCGGGGACGCGGCATGAGCGGCCCGCTCGGCGTGCTGCTGATCAACCTGGGCACGCCCGACGCCCCCACCTCAGCGGCGGTGCGACGCTACCTGCGCGAGTTCCTGGGCGACCCACGCGTGATCGACCTGCCCGCCCTGCCCCGCACACTCCTGCTCGAGGCGGCGATCCTGCCGACCCGCCCACGCGCATCGGCCGCGGCCTACGCGAAGGTCTGGACCGACGCCGGCTCGCCGCTGCTCGTGCATGGGCAGGCCCTCGCCAGCGCGCTGCAGGACGAACTCGGCGAGGCGGCGGTCGTGCGTCTCGGCATGCGCTACGGCCAGCCGTCTCTCGCCCGCGCTTTGCGCAGCCTCGAGGAGCACGGCGTGCGGCGCGTCGTCGCCCTGCCCCTCTTTCCTCAGTACTCCTCCGCCGCGACGGGGTCGGCCCTCGATGCGCTGTTCGCCGAGCCCGCCGCCGGGCGCCTCACCCAGCTCGAGGTCGTGCCACCTTTCTTCGCCGATCCGGGTTTCATCGATGCCTGGGCGGCGGTGTCGCGGCCAGCACTCGACGGCTTCGGTCCCGACTTCGTCCTGCTCTCCTACCACGGTCTTCCCGAACGCCAGATTCGCGCCGGCGACGTGAGTGGCGCGCACTGCCTGGAGCTCGACGACTGCTGCGAACCGCTGCGCGGCGCGGGACAGCACTGCTACCGGGCCCAGTGTTTCGCGACCAGCCGCGCGATCGTCGCCGCGCTGGGCCTCGAGACCGAACGCACCAGGACGAGCTTCCAGTCGCGCCTGGGGCGGACCCCGTGGATCCAGCCCTACACCGACTTCGTGCTCCCCGAGTTGGCCGAGCAGGGCGTGCGGCGCCTGGCCGTGCTGTGTCCGGCCTTCGTGGCCGATTGTCTCGAGACCGTCGAGGAGATCGGGATGCGCGCGCAGGAGCAGTGGGCCGAGGTCGGCGGCGAGGAGCTCCTGCTGGTGCCCAGCCTCAACGCGCACCCACGCTGGGTCGAGGCCGTCGCCGCGCTCGTGCGTCAGTCGATGGCCACCGACGCGAGCACGCGCTCCGCCGCAGCCACCCCAGACGCCAGTGCGTCGGCCACACCGACGCCCGCCACGTAGTTCCCCGCCAGCGCCAGGCCGGGCGAGGCTTCGAGGCGCGATGCGATCCAGCGCATCCGCTCGGCGTGATGGCGGTCGGGCTGGGGCACGGCGCGCGGCCAGCGTACCCAGGCCAGGGGCTCCGGCATGTCGCGCAGCCCGAGGGTGGTCTCGAGATCGCGGGCCAGGGTCTCGGCCAGGGTGTCGTCGGGGAGCTCCACCGCCTCGGGCCAGCGCACACCGCCGAGCATGCAGTGGAGAAGTTCGTGGCCTGCCGGCGCGCGCCCCGGGAAGAGCTGGCTCATGTAGAGGCAGCCGAGGAGTCCGAGATCTTCGGTCCGCGGCACCAGGAAGCCGAAGCCGTCGATCGGGGTGCGCACCTGCGCGGGCTCCACCCCGAGCGGAGCCACGACCATCGGCGCGTAAGGGATGGCTTCGAGCGCCGCAGCGACCTCGCCATCGATTCCCAACACCAGCTGCGCGGCATCGAAGGACGGCGTGGCCACGACGACGCGCTGCGCTTTGATCGCCGAATCGCCGCTCGGGCTTGCGACGTCCACGTGCCAGCGATCGCCATCGCGATAGAGGCCCGCGACACGGCTGCCCATCGCCGGCGGTTCGTGCAACGCCTCGGCGAGGCGCCGGGCGAAGGGGCCGAAGCCGTCTTCGCTCGATCGCGATCCAGGGAGGCCCTTGGGTCCGCGCTGCCCCAGGCTGCCGAGCAGCACCGACCCGCTGCGACGCTCCGCCTCGACGAGGCTGGGAAACACGGCTTCGGCACCGAGCTCGTTCTCATCGCCGGCGTAGACGCCCGTGAGGAACGGACCGACCAGGCGGTCCGCCACCTCGGGCCCGAGACGCCGCGCCGTGAACTCGCGCACGGATTCGGGTTCGCCCTTCCCGCGGCTGCGCAGGGGTTCGGCCAGCACCGAGAGCTTCGCGCGCGTCGAGAGCAGCGGCGTCCTCAGAAACCCGAGGACCGAGCTGGGCACCGGCTGCAGGGCCCCGTCGCGGAACAGCCAGCGCTTGCGGCTGGCCGGGCTCGCGGGACGCAGCGCGTCCTCGAGGTGGCGCCGTTCGAGGAACGCGCGCATCGGGGCCTTGACCTGGGCCGTGTTCGGACCGCTCTCGAAGATGTAGCCACCGCGGTGTTCAGTGCGCATGACGCCGCCGGGTCGGTCCGACGGATCGATGACCAGCACCTCGCAGCCCGCCGCCTGCAGCTCGTGGGCGGCGGCCAGGCCGGAGATTCCGGCACCGGCCACCAGCGCATCGACCGTGATCTCGGGCGGCATCTGCTCAGACCGTCTTGCTGAACATGCGACCACCCGCGCGCTGCTGCTCGGGCAGGTAGGCGTCGAAGACCATCGCTACGTTGCGCACGAGGAGGCGTCCGCGCGGCGTCATGCGCAGGCTGCCGTCCTCATCGCGCTCGACCAGGCCGTCGGCCTCGGCCCCCGCCAGGGCCGCGAGTTCGTCGGCGTAGCGTTCGCTGAACTCCCCGCCGAACACCTCGCGGTACTCACGCGCGCGGAACTCTCCCAGGCACATGATCCGCGAGATCACCCAACGCCGCTCGACGTCGTCTCGCGATAGCCGGTGTCCGCGCATCGTCGCGACGCCGTGATCCTCGACCGCCGCTTCCCAGGCCGGGATGTCCCGGAACGACTGGGCGTAGCTGGTGCGCAGCTCGCTGATCGCGGAGGGACCGAAGCCCAGCAGATCGACCCCTGCCTGGGTGGTGTGCCCCATGAAGTTGCGGCGCAAGGTGCGGTCGTGAAGCGCCTCGGCGAGTTCGTCGTCGGGTCGCGCGAAGTGGTCGAGCCCGACGAAGACATAGCCCTCGGCGAGGAAGCGCCGGATCGCCATCAGCAGGATCTCCAGCTTCGTCGCGGCGTCGGGCAGATCCTTGCGCTCGAAGCCCCGCTGCTGCTTCGCGAGCCAGGTCACGTGGGCGTACGAGTAGAGCGCGATGCGGTCGGGCGCGATCGCGAACAAGGCATCGAGGGTGGCCTCGAACGTCTCGACCGTCTGATAGGGCAAGCCGTAGATCAGATCGAAGTTGACGCTCTCGAAGCCCCGCCGGCGCGCCGCATCGACCAGCTGGCGCGTCTGCTCGGCGGGTTGAATGCGGTGGATCGCCTCCTGCACCCGGGGCTCGAAGTCCTGGACACCCATCGAGATGCGGTTGAAGCCACAGTTCGCGAGCACGGCCAGCTGGTCCTCGGTGGTCACCCGGGGATCGACCTCGATCGAGACCTCGGCCCCCTCGCGGACCGGAAAGGCGTCGGTCAGCAGGCGAAAGAGCCGTTCGATCTCTCCGGGTGCCAGCCAGGTCGGCGTGCCGCCGCCCCAGTGCACCTGGGTGGCTGCCCGCGGCACGCGCGTGGCGGACCGGACGCCGGCGATCTCCTTTCCGATCGTCTCGAGGTACGGCCCGGCGCGATCGTGATCGCGGGTGATCACCTTGTTGCAAGCGCAGAAGTGACACAGGGAATCGCAGAACGGCACGTGGACGTAGAGCGACAGACCGTCGCTGGCCTCGATCACCGGATCGGCGAGATCCGTCGTGAAGTCGGTCGGGCCGTAGTCGTCCTTCCAGACCGGTGCGGTCGGGTAGCTCGTGTAGCGCGGCCCATCGATGGCGTAGCGTGGAAGCAGCTCGGCGAGCGGCTCGAGGGCGAGATCGAAGCGGTCGCTCACGCCGCCGTCCCCGACAGGCCGCGCACGGCTTCGGTGAAGGACCGCACGCCTTCGACGGGCGTCTCGGGCAGGCAGCCGTGGCCGAGGTTCACGATGTGACCCCGCGCGGGGCCAGCCGCTTCGACCATCGAACGCACCTCGTCCGCGACCGTCGCCGGCGGTGCCGCCAACGCGCAGGGATCGAGATTCCCCTGCAGGCTCACCCGGTCGCCGACGCGCCGCGCGGCCTCCCCGATCTCGACGCGCCAATCCAGGGAGAGCACGTCGGCACCCGTGTCCGCCATCTCGTCGAGCACGTGGGCCCCGTCGTTCACGTAGAGGATCAGCGGCGCACGGCTGCGATCGAGACGCTCGGCGATGGCACGATGGGTGGGCTGCACCCAACGCCGGTACTCGGCGGGTGAGAGCATGCCGGCCCAGGTGTCGAAGAGCTGGACGGCCTGGGCGCCGGCCTCGATCTGCGCGTTCAGGTAGTCGACGGTCAGATCCGTCAGGCGCTCGAGAAGCGCCTGGGCGACCTCGGGCGCGTTCCACAGCATGCGCTTCCAGACGCCGAAGTGACGGGAGCCCGACCCCTCGACCAGGTAGGCGGCCAGCGTGAACGGAGCCCCCGCGAAGCCGAGCAGCGGCACCGCCGGCTCGGCCAACGCCGTGCGCAAGCGGCGCAGGATCTCGAACACGAAGGGCACCGACTCGCGCGGATCGCTGGGGCGCAGCCCTTCGACCTGAGCGGCCGTGCGGATCGGCTCTGCGATCACCGGGCCCGGCCGAAAGTCGACGTCGACGCCCATGCCCGGAATCGGCGTGAAGATGTCGGAGAAGAAGATCACCGCCTCGGTCCCGACGAGCTCGAGGGGCTGCAGCGAGACCTCGACCGCGCGATCCACGTCACGGCAGAGCTCGAGGAAGCTCACCTGCTTGCGCACACGTCGGTACTCGGGCAGGTAGCGCCCGGCTTGGCGCATCAACCAGACCGGCGGCCGATCGACCGGCTCCCCGCGGCACGCGCGCAAGAGCCTCTCGGTCGGTGTCCAGGTGTTCACGAAGACAACCACCCCCAACGCCTCGCGGCGGCACCATGCGAGCCGCCCGAGCGCGGCCCGCGAGGATAGCCTCGGCCCCAGGGGTACGCCGGCGCGCTAGGCTTCGCGGCATGCAAGTTTCCCTTGCGAGTCCGCGCGGCTTCTGTGCCGGCGTCGACCGCGCGATCGAGATCGTCGAAGTAGCCCTCGAGCGGTTCGGAGCCCCGGTCTACGTGCGTCACGAGATCGTCCACAACCGCTACGTCGTCGATTCGCTCCGCGAGAAGGGGGCGATCTTCATCGAGGACCCGACAGAGGCGCCCGAGGGCGCCCTGCTGATCTTCAGTGCCCACGGCGTCTCGCCCGCGGTGCGGGAAGCCGCCGATGCGCGCAAGCTGCGGGTGATCGATGCCACCTGCCCACTCGTGACGAAGGTCCACGTCGAGACGCTGCGCATGGCCAAGGAGGGCTACGAGATCGTGCTCGTCGGCCATGCGGGCCATGTGGAGGTCGAGGGCACCCTCGGCCACGCGCGCGAGCGCATGCACCTGGTCGAGAGCGTCGAAGACGTCGAGCGGCTGGAGGTCGAGAACCCGGACCGGCTCGGCTGCGTCACCCAGACCACCCTGTCCGTCGATGACACCCGCGGCATTCTCGACGCGCTCGTCGCGCGCTTCCCCGACATCCGTCTGCCCCGCAAGGACGACATCTGCTACGCGACCCAGAACCGACAGAACGCCGTGAAGGGGCTGTCGGAGCATGCCGACCTGGTGCTCGTCGTCGGCGCGCCCGAGTCGTCGAACAGCAACCGCCTGGTCGAGCTGGCGCGAAAGCAGGGACGTTCCGCGCATCTCGTGCAGACCGCCGACGACATCGATCCGAGCTGGCTCCAGCAGGTCGATCACGTGGGTGTGACCGCGGGTGCCTCGGCGCCGGAAGTGCTCGTGCAATCGGTCGTGGACAGACTGCGGACGCTCGCCCCCGCGGTCGAAGTCGCCCCCGTTTCCGAAGTAGACGAAGGAATCGTCTTCCAGCTGCCTTCCGAGCTCCGCTGAGCCCGGCTTGACAGCCTCGCCCCCGGACACGCCCGAGCTCGCGGCGGAGAACGCCGTCGATCCGGAAGGCTCGGATCTCCCCTCCGCCACCCTCGCCACCGCCGCCACGCCGCCCGCGCGTGATCTCGCCGCGTCGACGAGCGTGTCCTTCGACTCGATGCGCGAGATCTGGGCGCTCTCGTGGCCCGTGATGTTGTCCCAGGTGCTGCTGAATCTGGTGGGCCTGATCGACATCGCGATGGTGGGTCGACTCGGCTCGGATGCCGTCGCCTCGGTGGGCTACGCGAGCCAGTTCTTCCACCTGTCCCAGTCGGTGCTCTTCGCCGTCGGCTTCGCGACGGTCGCGTTGATGGCCCAGGCGATCGGCGCCGGCGATCCGCTGCGCGCGCGGCATTCCCTCGCCGCGGCGCTGGTCGTCTCGGTCGGAACCGCCGCCGTGCTGACCGCCGCCATGCTCGCCGCGCCCGGTCCGCTGCTGGCGATGCTGGGGGCCGAGCCCCAGGTGGCTGCGGATGCGATTCCCTACCTGCAGCTCGTGATCGGTTCGTCGCTGTTGCTCTCGATCGCGATGACCCTCGAGTTCGGCCTGCGCGCCGACCGCGACACGCGCACTCCGATGCTGATCGCGACCATCGTCACGAGCGTGAAGATCGCTGGCAACGGCGTGCTGATCTTCGGCGCCGGCCCCTTCCCCGCCCTCGAACTGGTCGGCGCCGGGCTCGCCACGCTCGCCTCCCAGGTCGTCGGACTCCTGCTCTTCGCCACCGTCGTCGTGCGCTCGACCCGAGACTCGCCGCTCTCGCTTCGACTGGGCGACTTCGCGGCGGCCCGCGCGCACCTGGGTGAGGTCGTGCGCCTGACCCTGCCGGGCGTAGGAGAACGCCTCGCCAACAACCTCGCGCTGCTCGCCTACTTCCGGGTGCTCTCCGAGTACGGGTCGATCGCCATCGCCACCTACACCGTGGGCATCCGCCTGCTGGCGTTCACCTGGATCCCGGGCATCGCCTTCGGCACCGCCGCGTCGACGCTCGTCGGCCAGGCGCTCGGCGCCCGCCAGGAGGAGAGTGCCCAGCGGGCCGGCTGGCGGGCCACCTATCTGGCGCTGGTCGTCGCTGCGGCCCTGGGTGGGGCCTGCGCGCTGATGCCCCGCATGCTGGCACGACTCTTCACCGAAGACGCCGAGCTGATCGACGCGCTGGTGCCGTTTCTGATCGTGCTGGCGCTCGTGCAGCCGGCACTTCAGTCCCACTTCACGTTGGGCGGGGCCCATCGCGGCGCCGGCGACACCTTCACGCCGTTCATCGCGGCCACCATCGGCAACTGGGCGATCCGCGTTCCCCTGGCCGCCCTGTTCGCCTTCGCATTCGGCGCACCCGTGCTCTGGATCTGGCTGGTGATCTTCGGCGATCACATCCTGCGCGCCGTGTGGCTTACCTGGAGCTTCCAACGCGGGGTGAAGCCTCTCGAAACAACCGCCTGAGCGCTCGCCTCAGGCCGGCGCCTTCGCCTTGCGGCGCCCCCCGCCCGCCTTCGAAGCGCTCTCGAAGGTGAGCCGGTCGGCCTCGGAATCGACACCGACGCGCACGGTCCCGCCCTTCGCGAGATCGCCGAAGAGCAGATCGTCCACGATGCGGTCCTTCAGCTCGGACTGGACCACCCGCGCCATCGGCCGCGCACCGAAGTCCGGGTCGTAGCCCTTCCGCGCGAGCCAGGCCCGCGCGTCGGCGTCCAGCGAGATCTTCACCTTGCGCTCGGCGAGCTGCTGCTCCACCTCGACCACGAACTTGTCGACGACCTTCTCCATCACGTCGGGTCCGAGATCGTGGAAGGTCACGACCTCGTCGAGACGGTTGCGGAACTCGGGGCTGAAGAGCCTCTCGATCTCCTTCTTGCCGTCGCCCCGCGAAGACCCGAAGCCGATGCCGCGTGACTGCATCTCCCGAGCACCGACGTTCGAGGTCATGATCAGCGTGACATGGCGGAAGTCGGCCTCGCGTCCCTGATTGTCCGTCAGGGTCGCGTGGTCCATCACCTGGAGCAGGATCGCGAAGAGATCCGGGTGGGCCTTCTCGATCTCGTCGAGCAGCAGCACCGTGTAGGGCTCCTTGCGGATCCGCTCGACGAGCAAGCCGCCCTGGTCGTAGCCGACGTAGCCCGGAGGCGCGCCGATCAGCCGCGACACCGCGTGCTTCTCCATGTACTCACTCATGTCGAAGCGCACGAAGGGGACGCCCATCGCCTTCGCGAGCTGCTTCGAGAGCTCGGTCTTCCCGACGCCGGTCGGCCCGGTGAACAGGAAGCTGCCGATCGGCTTGTCCAGCCCGGCGAGGCCGGCGCGACCGCGCTTCACCGCGCGCACGACGGTCGAGATGGCCTCGTCCTGCCCGAAGACGACGGCCTTCAGCTCCTCTTCGAGGTTCTCCAGGCGCTTGCGGTCGGCCCCCGACGCGCGCACCGTGGGAATGTTCGCCATCCGCGCCACGACCGCCTCGACGTCGCGCACGCCGACCGTCTTGCGGGGCTTCGAGGCGGGCCGCAGCCGCACCGCGGCGCCCGTCTCGTCGAGCACGTCGATGGCCTTGTCCGGCAGGAAGCGATCGTTCACGTGTCGGATCGCCAGGTCCACACAGGCCTTGAGCGCCGCCTGGGTGAAGTGCACGCCGTGGTGATCCTCGTACTTTGGCGCGAGCCCCTGGAGAATCCGCACCGTCTCTTCGGGGCTCGGCTCCTTCACGTCGACGCGCTGGAAGCGGCGCGCCAGCGCGCGGTCGCGCTCGAAGTGGCGGTATTCCTGATAGGTGGTCGACCCCATGCAGCGCAGCTCGCCGTTCTGGAGCAGCGGCTTCAGCATGTTCGAGGCATCGACCGTCGCACCCTGGGCCGATCCGGCGCCGAGGATCGTGTGGATTTCGTCGATGAACAGCAGCGCGTTGTCGCGCTCCCCCAGCGCCGCCATGTAGGCCTTGAAGCGCGCCTCGAAGTCGCCCCGATAGCGGGTGCCCGCGAGCATCGAACCGATGTCGAGGGAGAAGAGCTCGGCGCTCTGCAGATCGTCGGGGACGCGGCCCTCGTGGATCCGCAGCGCCAACCCCTCGGCCAGCGCCGTCTTGCCGACGCCCGTCTCGCCCACCAGGATCGGGTTGTTCTTCCGCCGGCGCGCCAGGATGTGCACGATCCGATCGAGCTCGGTGCCGCGCCCGATCAGCGGATCCAGGCGCCCCTCGGCCGCGCGGTCGGTGAGGTTCGTGGAGAAGGCCGCCAGCGGGTCCTCGGGCAGCTCACCGGGCTCGCCCATGCCCATGTCGCCGCCCATCGGCATCTCGCCAGGCCGGCCCCCGCTCTCGCCACGCGCCTTCGACACGCCGTGGGAGATGTACTGGAGGACATCGAAGCGGGTGACGCCCTGCCCTCGCAGCAAGGTGACCGCGTGCGACTCGGGCTCCTGGAAGATCGCCGCCAGGATGTCGCCGGCGTCGACCTCGGCCTTCTCGGCGCCTTCGCAGTGGCTCACCGCGTTCTGCAGCACGCGGTGGAACGCGAGGGTCTGCTGGGCTTCGTAGCTCTCGTCGCCCGGAACCTCTTCGAGGTCCTCGTTGAAGTAGCGGTCCAGCGCCTGCTTCAGGGCAGGCCCGTCCGCACCCGCGTGGCGCAGGACCTCGCTGCCCTGCGCGTCGTGGAGCATCGCGTAGAGCAGATGCTCCACCGTGACGTAGGCGTGGCGCCTCGCGAGGGCTTCGCGCACGGCGGCCTGCAACATGAGGTGGAGTTCCCGACCAATCTGACTCATGCCTTCTCCACGATCTGGCTATTCCTTCTCCGCGCCAGCCCGGAGCGGGTAGCCCCGGGCTTCGGCTGCCGCGTGCACGGCGGCGACCTTCGTCTCTGCGATGTCCTGTACGTAGACGCCCGCGATGCCCAGCCCCGTCCGATGGATCGCGAGCATGATCTGGGTCGCCTCCGACGGCCCCTTCCCGAAGAGCTTCTCCAGGAGGGCGACCACGAACTCCATCGGTGTGTAGTCGTCGTTGTAGAGGATGACCTTGTACTTCGGGGGACGCGCCACGGAGCGCCGCGTGACCGTCGCGAGCCCGCCTTCCCGGTCCGGGGCCCCGCGCTGGGGTCGCTCGGGGGGCGGTCCCTGGGGCGGATCGCCGGGCTCTCCAGGTCCGTTGCGCATCACAAGAGACCATAGCGCGCGCCCGCATTCTCCCCCGCGGGCCACCGACGCGAGCGGCCCCTACACTGCCTCCGTGGGCCGAGAGATCGAGGTGCTGGACGGCGTTGCGGACGTGGCGCGCGACGACTGGAACGCGCTGGTCGCCGATGCCTCCCCGTTCCTCGAGTGGGAGTGGCTCGCGTCGCTCGAAGAAGCCGGCTGCGTCGGGGAAGAGCACGGTTGGCAACCGCGCCCGATCGTGCTCCGCGAGGACGGCCGGCTGGTGGCCGCCTGCCCGCTGTACGTGAAGTCGCACAGCGAGGGCGAGTTCGTCTTCGACTGGGGTTGGGCCGACGCCGCCCACCGCGCCGGCATCGACTACTACCCGAAGCTGCTGGTCGGCGTGCCGTTCACGCCGGTCACGGGCGCTCGCTTCCTGACCGCGCCCGGCACCGACCGGCCACGCGCGATCGCGGAGCTGGGGGCAGCGCTGCGCAGCCTCTGCGACGACAACGGGCTCTCGGGCGTACACGTGAACTTCTGCCTGCCCGACGAAGTCGAGGCCCTCGAGGACCGCGGCTACCTGCTGCGGGTCGGGCTCCAGTACCACTGGCAGAACGCGAGCTACGAGAGCTTCGAGGACTACCTGGGCCAGCTCCGCAGCAAGCGCCGCAACCAGGTGCGCCGCGAGCGCCGCGGGGTGCGCGAGCAAGGGGTGACCACCGAGGTCTGGCGTGGCGACGCCATCCCCGCCGAGCTCTTCGACCCGATGTTCGAGTGCTATCGGGTCACGGTCGACAACCACTTCTACGGACGCCGCTACCTGAACCGGCGCTTCTTCGCCCTGCTGGAGGAGCGTTTCTGCGAGCGGCTCTGCTTCGTCGTCGCCCGCCAGGACGGCGAGGTGATCGCGGGCACGACCAACGTCACCAAGGGGGACGCACTCTACGGCCGCTACTGGGGTGGCCTGCGCAACCTCCGCTATCTGCACTTCGACGTCTGCTACTACGCCGCGATCGAGCATTGCATCGAGGCGGGACTGCAGCGCTTCGAGCCCGGCGCGGGCGGTGACTACAAGTTCCTGCGCGGCTTCGACCCCCAGCCCACCTACAGCCTCCACCATCTCGCCGACCCCCGACTCGCCCATGCGGTCGAGCGCTACCTCGTGTCCGAGCGGGCCGATGCCGAGCGCACGATCCACGTGCTCCACGAGCACAGCCAGCTGAAGCCCACGAGCCCGGCCGGCGGCGATCCGGCCTGATTCTCGGCCGAGAGCGAAACCGATTCCCGCCCCATCGCGTACCTCCCCAGCGACCGGGAGAACCGCCCACTGAAACCGGGCGATGGGCGCCGGCATCGGACCCCCGAACCGCCGCCAAGGGAGACTCGCCATGCACCGTTGGATCCTGACCACCCTGCTGGGCCTGCTGGCCGCCGCCCCCGCGGCGGCCCTCGATGAAGCCCTCTACGCCCAGTTGCTCGAGAAGCACACCCGGGCCACGAACGACATCGTCCGGACGCGCGTCGACTACGCCGCCATCCAGAAGTCCGCCGACTGGAAGAAGCTGGTGAAGAGCCTCGAGCGCTTCGACACCGGGACGCTTCGCACGAAGAACCAGAAGCTCGCGTTCTGGAGCAATGCCTACAACATCCTCGCCATCGACCTGGTCGCGAAGAACTACCCGCTCAAGAGCATCCGCGACATCGGGTCGGTGTTCAGCCCGGTCTGGAAGAAGCCGGCGGGCGTCGTGGGTGGCAAGACCGTCACCCTGGACCAGATCGAACACGAGATCATTCGACCGCTCGGCGACCCGCGCACCCACGCGGCGGTGATCTGCGCGTCGACCTCCTGCCCGGCGCTCCGCCGCGAGCCCTGGAACGCGGCTCGTCTCGACGCCCAACTCGACGACGAAACCCGCAAGTGGCTCGCCCACCCGGAGAAGGGTCTGCGCGTCGATCGGCGGAGCAACACGATCTATCTCTCGAAGATCTTCGACTGGTTCGAAGAGGATTTCGAAGCCGGCGGCGGCGTGCGCGCGTTCGCCGCGCGCTACGCACCCGAGGCGGATCGCGCCTGGCTGGCGAACGAGGGGAAGCGCGCTCGGATCGTCTACTTCGACTACGACTGGAGTGTCAACGCGCTGTAGCGCCGAACCCCAGGCGTTGGCGCAGCCACGCCGAGCGAAAGCGCACCCGCGGATCGACGGCGGCGGCTTCCTCGAGGAGGCGCCGCCGTTCTTCTTTGTTCTCGGCGCGCTTCGCCGAAGACACCAGGTAGCGCGCGAGCTTGCTGCGCATCGCTTCCTGGCGCTCGGGGTCCGGCTCTCGCTCCAGATGAGCCCGCAGCACCTTCGCGTTCCCGCCCGCCAGACGGCGGCGACCGGTCTGTCCATCGTGGAGGTGGTAGCGGGTCAGACACGCGTGCATCGCCCCGACCTTGTGTCGCTGCGCGACCTTCAACGCGAAGTCGAGGTCCTCGGTGCCATCGAAGTAGGGATCGAAACCGCCCACACCGCGTGCCACCTCGGTCCGTACCATCA
This sequence comes from Myxococcota bacterium, assembly GCA_039030075.1. Taxonomy (NCBI): domain Bacteria; kingdom Pseudomonadati; phylum Myxococcota; species Myxococcota bacterium. The sequence goes on from JBCCEW010000013.1 coordinate 27,113, forward strand.
CGGCACTCGGCACGAACGCGAAATGGTCGGCGATCGCCAGGAACGACGCCTGCAGCGCGGCCGTGTCGTGGTGGGGCGGTGCCGGTTCGGTGCGGCCGTCGGGAAACACCTTCTCGAGGCCGTGGGCGCTCATGCCCAGCTCGGGGAACTGATCGTGGAAGGCGAGCTGCTCGCGCAGCTTCTGGGGTAGCCAGGCATCGTCGGAATCGAGGAACGCGACGAACTCGCCCTCGGCCCGCCCGATCCCGGCGTTGCGCGCCGCCGAGCGGCCGGACGGCGGCAGCGTGATCACCCGGATCCGGTCACCGTAGGAAGCCAGCACCGCCGGCGTCGCGTCCCGCGATCCGTCGTCCACGACGATCAGCTCGCAATCCGCTCCCTGCTGCGCGAGCACGCTGTCGATGGCGCGGCCGATCAGCCCCGCGCGGTCGCGGACCGGGATCACGCCGGTGACGCGGGGCCCCGTCATGCGTCCGACACCTTCTCCCGCATCGTGACGAACTCCTCGGCCGATGTCGGGTGGATGCCGATGGTCGCGTCGAACTGGGCCTTGGTGGCGCCGCACACCAGCGCGATCGCCACCCCCTGAATGATCTCGCCGGCGTGGTCGCCGACCATGTGGGCGCCAACGACGCGCTGGCTCTCGCCGTCGACGATGAGCTTCATCAGGGTGCGCTCCTCGCGTCCCGACAACGTGTGCTTCAGCTCGCGGAAACGGGCGCGGTAGATGTCGACGTCGGAGAATCGGGCCCGGGCCTCGCTCTCGGTGAGCCCTACCGAGCCGATCGGCGGCTGACTGAAGACCGCGGAGGGCACGTTGTCGTGGACGGGCTTCGTCGGCCGGTCGTCGAACAGCGTGGCGGCCAGGCACATGCCCTCATGGATCGCGACGGGCGTGAGGTTCACGCGGTTCGTCACGTCGCCGATCGCCCAGACGTTCGGGACCGATGTGCGCGAGTAGGCATCGACGGGGATCGTGCCGTCGGAGGCCACCTCGACCCCTGCCGCCTCGAGGCCGAGGTCGGCGGTGAGCGGGTGACGCCCGGTGGCGTAGAGGATCGCATCGCCTTCCAGGGTCGAGCCGTCTTCGAGGGTGGCGCGCAACCCGCCGTCGGAAGCCTTGTCGACCCGCGTGATGTTCGCGTCGAAGCGCAGGGCGATTCCCTGGGCGCGCATCTCCTCGGCCAGGACCTCGCGAACGTCGTCGTCGAACCCGCGTAGGAAGAGGGGTCCGCGGTAGAGTTGAGTGACGTCGGCGCCGAGCCCGTGGAGGATCCCCGCGAACTCGACGGCGATGTACCCGCCCCCGACGACGATCGGGCGCTCGGGCATGCGGTCGAGATGGAACGCCTCGTTCGAGGTGATGACGTGCTCGATGCCGGGGATCTCCGGCACGTAGGGCCAGCCGCCCACGGCGACGAGGATGTGCTCCGCCGTGTAGCGCTCGCCGGCGACCTCGACCGTGTGAGCGTCGACGAGGCGCGCGCGTCCCTCGATGCGCGTGACACCCGCGTTGTCGAGCAGACGCGCGTAGATCCCGTTCAAGCGGGAGATCTCCGCGTCCTTGTTCTGGATGAGGGTCTTCCAGTCGTGAGACGCCGGCGGCGCCGACCAGCCGAAACCGCCCGCATCTTCGACGTCGCGACGGAAAGCCGAGGCGTAGACCAGGAGCTTCTTCGGAATGCAGCCGACGTTGACGCAGGTGCCGCCGAGATCGCGCTCCTCGGCCACCGCCACTCGCGCGCCGTAGGAAGCCGAGATGCGGCTCGCCCGAACGCCGCCCGAACCGGCACCGATCGTGAAGAGGTCGTAGTCGTACTGCGCCATGGCCCTCGCCCGTGGGTTCCCGAGACCGGTGGCCTCGACGGCAGCGTAGCTCCTCACGCCCGGCGGCGAGTTCGGCCTAGCGGCACTCCGCGAGACAGCGCGCGATCCGGCGCGCCACGGCCTCGGGGCCCAGGGCCGCGAGGGTGTCGCCGAGCGGCGGGCTCGAGGCCGACCCGGTGACCGCCACGCGCAGGGGCTGGGCGAGCTTGCCCAGGCCCACCCCGAGTTCCTCGGCCAGCGTCTCCATCCGCGCCTCGATCGCCTCGGACGCCCAATCTTCCAGGGTGGCCAGCGCGGCACCCGCGGCCTCGAGCCGGGTGAAGCCGTCGGGCTCGCCTTTCCGCAGCCATTTCTCCACCGCCTTCGCGTCGAAGGCGTAGGCGTCATCGTCGACCCAGGCGAAGCCGCCCGGACCGTCGCGCCGGCTGACGTCTGCGAGCGTGCGGCAGCGGGAGCGGATCATCGCGGCAAAGCGCGTGAGCCAATCCGAATCCCGCGCGGCGTCCGCCACGGCATAGCGGCTGGCCCAGTCGCGCCACGCCGCGAGGAAGTCGGCATCGTCCTGCTCGGCGATCGTCTGTTGGTTGAAGGCGAGCAGCTTGTCCATGTCGAAGCGCGCGTTCGACACGCCGACCCGGTCCAGCGCGAAGCGCGCTTGCAGGAAAGCGCGGTCGAAACGCTCGAGGTCCTTGCCCTCGTCATCCTTCTCGCCAGGGCTCCAACCCAGGAGCGCCAGATAGTTGCAGAGCACGTCGGGCAGGAAGCCCGCGCGTCGGAAGTCTTCGACCTCGATGCAGGGCAGCGCGAGGCCCAGATCGAGCGCCAGCCCGTCGAGCAGGTCGGTCGGCAGCTGGGAGCGCTTGTCCTTCAACCAGCCGTCGAGGCCCTTCGGCGCCGTCGCCTCGGGAACCAGGGCCTCGAAGTCCGCCTTCCGGGCGCTGTCTTCCTTCAACGCCTGGCGCACGGCCGCCCGAGCCGCCTTGTCCTTGTCGCGCTTCGACATCTTCGAGCCGTCGGCGTTGAAGATCACGGGCAGATGGGCGTAGACGGGCGCGCGATAACCCAACGCTTCCTGCAAGGCCGCGTGGCGCGGCGTGTTGTTGAGGTGTTCCTGGCCGCGGAGCACGTGGGTGATGCCCATCGCCTCGTCGTCGACCACCACCGCCAGGTGATAGGTCGGGAAGCCGTCCCGCTTCCAGATCACGAAGTCGTCGAGGTGCTCTTCGCCGAACTCGATCTCGCCGAGGATCTCGTCGACCACTCGGAGCGGTGTCTCGGGCATCCGAAACCGCACGACGTGGGGCTCCGAGGCCGCCCGTGCGAGGGCCGCGTCGCGGTCGAAGTCGGCCGCGCACCGGTAGCGGAAGTTCCGCTTCTCCTCCCGCGCCTGGCGACGCAGCGCGTCGAGTTCCTCGGGGGTTTCGAAGGCCGGGTAGGCCCGGCCCTCCGCGATCAGGCGGTCCACCGCCTTGCGGTAGAGCGAGAGGCGCTCGGCCTGGCGAAACGGCCCGATCTCGCGCGGGTCCCCCCCGGCGCCCTCCGCCACGGGGCCTTCGCTCCAGACGATCCCCAGCCACAGGAGGTCTTCGAGGATCCCGGCGGCCGCCTCCTCGGACGATCGCGCCGCATCGGTGTCTTCCACCCTCAGCAGAAACCGGCCGTCGTCCCGGGCCAGCGCCCAGTTGTACAGAGCCGTGCGCGCCCCGCCGATATGCAAGTGACCGGTAGGAGAAGGGGCAAAGCGGGTCGTCACAGGCATGGCGCGGAAGCCTAGCAGGATCGAAAATACCTTGGGGAACAGGCAGATAGCGGCTGCGGCGAGCGTCTGGGGGATGGTCTATGCTCGGCGCCCGCGCGCGACGGGGGGTCCCGTTGCGTGGGATCGTCCTGGCATTGACGCGGCATCCGAGCTGCGATCGGCGCCGGAGCGCGACGCATCATCGAGTTTTTGGCTGTGGCACCCCACCCTGGCGGCGCCGACAGCGCCCCAGGAGAACTGCCTTGGCCTACGAAGACACCCGACGCGACGACCGACCCGAGCGACCCGAGCGCGGGCCCATGTCGGTGAAGTCGCGGCTGCGGGCCAAGGCGCGCAAGCGCGACCGCAAGAACAAGAAGCGCTCCTTCTCGCGCAAGAAGGTCTCGCGGCTCACGACGGACAAGACGCTCGTCGTCGACTACAAGGACCCGAAGCTTCTGCGCAGCTTCCTCTCCGAGACGGGGAAGATCCTGCCGCGGCGCATCACGGGCAACACGGCGAAGCAGCAGCGCGAAGTGGCGCTCGCGATCAAGCGAGCCCGTCACCTCGCCCTGCTCCCCTACCCGCCGAACATGGCGTAGCCACCCCGCTCCGGGGTCGACGCCAACGCCAGATGACGACCTCGCGAGGGACGGAACTCCGACCCTCGTGGACGCGGCCCGTGCGCGCCTGGCTCGCGGCGCTCGCCATCCTGCTGCTCGGCCCGACGGCCACGGCCGCGACGTTCTTCGTGACGTCGACCGCCGACTCGGGCCCCGGCACCCTGCGCGCCGCGGTGACGGCGGCGGCGGCCTCGCCGGATCTCACCAACACCATCCAGTTCCAGCTCCCCGCGAGCTCCACGATCAGTCTCGTCACCCTGTTGCCGCCAGTGACGACGAACCTCGTGCTCGACGGAAGCGCGTCGCCCGGGGTCACCATCGATGCTGGCGCGCTGATGCCCTTCTTCGCGCCGACCAGCAGCCTGACCTTCCAGGACGTCAGCGTCACTGGGGGCACGAGCACGCTCGATCTCGGCTTCGGCGTGCTCACGCTGCAGGAGACCGGCGCCGGCACCTTCGCGACCAACGTGAACGAGCCGATCTTCACGATCGTCAAGTCGGGCGCGGGCACGACGACGATCCCCACCGGCACGGTGATGCTGACCACCCTGCTCGGTGAGATTCAGATCAACGAAGGCACGCTCGAGGTGAACGGCGTCGTGTCGGGGGCCCAGGGCGTACGCGTCGGTCCCAACGGAACGCTCGGTGGCTCGGGCGGCGGCAACATCGGCGGCCCCACCACCATCGAAGGACGCGTCGCGCCCACGACCACCTCGGGCAGTCTGACCTTCTTCAACGGCGTCACCTTCACGCCCGGCTCGGTCTATGCGGTCGACATCCTGCCCGGAAACATCGGCGACACGATCAACTCGGACACGGTCACGATCCAACCGGGCGCGCGCCTCGATATCCTGAGCCAGCCCTCCTCGATCACGACCGACACCACGGTCACGCTGGTCAACACGACGACCGCCCTCACCGGCAGCTTCCAGATCCCAGACTTCGCGTTCCTCGACGAGACCGTCGCCCAGACCGCGACGACGCTGATGCTGACCCTGGGCCCGAACGGCCAGACGCTCTCGACGCTGGCGCAGACCGACAACCAGCGGGCCGTCGCTGGGACGCTCACCGGCCTCGCGCCGGGCACGGGCGACCTCGCCGACGTCCTCGACGCGATCGATCGCTCGACGACCGGTGACATCGCCCCGCTGCTGGACGCGATCGGCGGCGAGCCGCTGACCGCCTTCGCCACGGGTCGCCAGATGCTCGGCGAGCGGACCGCCCGGGCGCTGCACCGCCGCGTGCGCGACCGCGCCTGGGGCCAGGCCGAGGCGTTCTACGCGAGCCGACTGGACACCACCGAGACGACCGCGAGCGGTTTCCTCGGAGCCGGCTTGGCCACTCCGATGGGCCACTTCGCGATGGGCGCCCCGGCCGCGCGCGCCGACACGACGACACCCGCTCCGGTGAGTGCGCCGCGTCGCCATGGCCCCGACCGCGCCGGGGTCTGGGTCGACAGCTTCGGACTGTTCGGAACCCTCGAAGGCGAACGCGGTGAGGCCGAGGTCGAGACGACGCTGTTCGGCGGCATGCTCGGCTTCGACGCCTGGCTCACCGACGAGATCATGGTCGGCCTGGCCGGTGGGTATGCGCGCGGCGACCTGGATCCCCAGGGACGCGAAGCCGATCTCACCACCGACACGATCCACGGCGCGCTCTATGCGGGCTGGACCGATTCGAAGGGCTTCCTGTCGGCCTACGGCCGCTTCGCCCACACCCTGCAGAGTTCGCGGCGCCGGATCGAAACGACCCAGCTCAACCGCACGGCCAGCGCCGACTGGGACGCCCAGGACTTCGGAGCCGGGGCCGAAGCCGGCCTCACCGTGTTCTCGCGCGAGCACTGGGGTTTCCAACCGCTCGTCGGCATCGATTGGCTGCGCTTGACCGAGGAGAGTTTCCGTGAGTCGGGCGCGGGCTCGCTGAACCTCGACGTGGACCCGGAAGATCTCGAGAGCGTCACGGGGCGCTTCGGAGGACGCGTGTTCGGCCGCATCGAGCTCGACCCGCGGGTCGAGCTGGTCCCCGAGCTGCGCGTCTTCTGGCAGCGCGAGTTCGGCGACCGCGACCGCGCGCTCCAGGCCAATCTGATCGGGACCGGACCCGCCGGTACGCTCCGCGTGCGTGGCCCCGAGCTGCCCCGCGACGCCATCATCGCCGGCGTCGGCTGGAGCGCCGCGATCGGCGACGTATTGCAGATCCTGCTCGACTACGACGTGCTGCTCGACAGCGACCGTCTCGAGCACCAGGGCAACCTGGCGCTGCGCCTGCGCTTCTAGCGCGGGCGCGCGCGCCCGGCCGGACTAGTTCCGGTGGATCCGGCTCTTCACACGCGCGTGGAGCGCCTGGTGCACCGTCGCTTCGAGGTGCTCTCCGGCGACGAAGAGCAGGAAGAGCATCACTGTCGACAGCATCGACGAGAGCTGTTCGCAGGCGTCGTCCGACTTGAAGCCGCGATCGTCGAGCATCCCCATCACCACGTCCTCTGGCAGTTCGCCGTCGGCCGCGAAGCGCAGGCCCCGGAACGTCGCGTGGGCCGGATCGTCGTCGAAGACGCTCTCGACGGCACGATGCAGCGCGGAACCGGCGCCCGCATCGGCCGCCGTCGCGAAGATGTCGCGGAACGCGCTGTTGAAGGCGATGAGCACGCGCCGCGGTGCATGGTCGTCGCCGTCGGCGCCGACGCGCAGCTCGTCGAGCCGGCGCACGCCTTCCATCAGGAGTCCCTCGGCCGAGAGCCCGGGGAAGAGCAGCGACTCGTCCACCTCTTCGTCGGTGAGGACGAAACTGCCCTTCGTCTCGAGCAGGATCGCCTGGAAGACCGTGGTGACATGCTCCTGCACGGCGTTCCAGAGATCGCGCTCCGAGAGCATGCCGCGCTCGACTGCCACGCGGCCCGCGTGACGCGCGTCGCCGAACTCGTGCACGAGATCGTCCATGTGCTTGCGCTCGACCAGCCCCATGCGCACCGCCACGTCGTCCAGATGCTCGCCGGCGCGCTGACTCGCCGTCCCGCGCACCTCTCCCTGACGGAAGACCACGGTGCGGGTCACGGACGAGCCGTAGACGCGCAACACGGCAGAGCGACGTCCGTGGGCGATCAGCGTCACGACCTCCGGGAACGGCACCTGGGTGAGATCACCGGCGAGCACCAGGGTCTGGCCCTCGGGTGCCTCGCGCAGCTCGTCGACCCCGAGCAGGATCGACGCCGGGGTCTCCACGAGGGCGTAGCCGCGCTCGCGGTGCCGCTCGGGCAGCTCCCCCTGGAGACGAACCCGCCCGTTCTTCGCGATCTGGATGCGTACGCTCATGCGAGGACCTTCGGCGCGATCCGCGGAGCTCTTGAGACGGCGACCCTCCATGGGCGTCACGGCTTCTGGACGCCGGCGGGGCGTGTCCGTGCTCCGGCCGGGCGCGAAGCTTCCAGGCCCGGCGGAGTACGTGTCGCCTCGCCAGCTTCGGGAAGGGCGAACGCCACCAGGCTGTCGCCGAGGGTCGTTCCGAGGGTCCCGTGCCCGCCCGCGGCGATCACCACGAACTGACGGCCTCCGGCCAGACGGTAGGTGAGCGGAGTGGCCTGGCCGCCTGCGGGAAGCGTGGCCTTCCAGAGCAGATCGCCGGTGTCGAGATCGTAGGCGCGGAGCGCATCGTCCATCGCCGCACCGATGAAGACGAGACCGCTCGCCGTGACGATCGGCCCGCCCATGCTCGGCAGGCCCCACTCGAACCAGAAGGGGAACGGCGCCAAGCCCCGGGTCGATCCGAAGGGCACCTCCCAGCGGACCTCCCCAGTCTCGAGCTCGAGGGCCAGCAGGGTTCCCCAGGGCGGCGCCGTGCAGGGGACGCCGAGATCGGAGACCAGCACGGATTGGAAGTGTGCGTAGGGCGTGCCGCGTTGGGGAAAGAGCGTCGAGCGCGGACGCTCGACCACCACCGCGTCGGCTTCGTCGCGGGGCACCACGCGCTCGACGTTCGGCATGCGGTTGACGTTGAGCACCGCGACGCCCGTCTCCGGGTCGACCGCGACCCCACCCCAGTTCACGCCGCCCGCCACGCCCGGCGACTGCAGGGTGCCGCGCAGACTCGGGGGCACGAACAAACCCCCGTGGTCGAGGGCATCGATCTGTGCCGCACACGCGTTGCGCTCCCAGGGAAAGAGGCCCCAGGCCTGTTCGGGCCCCAGGTGCTCGGGCAACAGCCCTTCCAGATGGGTCGGAAAGGGCTGGGTCGGCGCCGCCTGCTCGTCGGGCAGGGTCGAGGCCGGAACCGGACGCTCCTCGACCGGAAACACGGGAACGCCGGACGTGCGGTCGAGCAGGAAGAGGTGCCCCATCTTCGTGGCCTGCAGCAGTGCGGGCACCACGCCCGCCTCGGTCGTGAAGTCGAGGAGTGTCGGCTGGGCCGCGACATCGTAGTCCCAGAGGTCGTGGTGCACGGTCTGGAAGTGCCAACGCACGGCACCGGTCGCCGCGTCGAGCGCCACGACCGCACTGCCGAAGTGGTCGCTCCCGGCCCGCGCACCGCCGAAGAAGTCCGGGCTCGGGTTGCCCGTCGGCAGGAACACGAGCCCTCGCGCCGGATCGGCGGCAAGGATCGACCACGCGTTCGGCGTACCGGCGTGGTACTGGAGCGTGCCGTCGGGCGCCGCTGGTTTCGGAGGAGTCCCGGGCGCCGCCGGGTCGAAGGCCCAACGCAGGGCCCCGTTGTGGACGTCGAAGCCCCGAACGACGCCGCTCGGCGCGTCGACCCGCTGGCCGTCGGAGACCTGGGAGCCGACCACCACCACGTCGCCGATCACCGTCGGCGGCGAGGTCACCGCGTACTCGTCCGACGCCTCGACGCCGACGCCCGCCCGCAGGTCGATGTTCCCGTTCACGCCGAAGTCCGCGCAGGGAAGGCCCGTCTGGGCGTCGAGCGCGATCAGCCGCGCGTCCATGGTTCCGGTGAACACGCGCGCGGCACACGCGCCCTCCGCTGCCGTTCGCACGAACGCCACGCCGCGACAGGTCCGCAGCCAATGCCCGGTCGGCGCGACCTCGGGGTCGTAGGTCCAGAGGGCTTCTCCGGTCGCGGGGTCGAGGGCGAACACGCGATTCAGCGGGGAACAGAAGAAGAGTCGATCCTCGACCACGATGGGCGTGGCCTGGAAGGCGGTCTTGTTGCGGCCATCCTCGTCGCCCGCCGAGACATCGCCGGTATGGAACGTCCACGCGGGCTCGAGTGCGGAGACGTTCTCGGGCCCGATCTCGGTGAGCGGCGACCACTGCTGCCCACCCGGATCGCCCCCGTACACCGGCCATTCGGCGATCGGTCCACTCCGCGGCGAAGTCACGCCCTCCCCACATGCCAGTGCCAGGAGGCCGACGGCGGCGAGTTCGAGCGCCACCTGCAGCGTTCGGAGCACAGCTCCCGCGACCCGCCTCACGAACGCGCGTGCGCCGCGCTCAGCGCCGCGTCCCCTCTTGGCGTGCGTAGTCGGGATCCGGGACGCCACGCGGGTCCAGCCGCAAGAGCCGCGGCGTGCCTCCTTCGATCTGCCAGGTCGGTTGGTTGGAGTTCGAGGTCCAGACCCGACCTTCGTCGTCGAAGTCGATCTCGCGGGTGTACGTGACACGGGTCGGGAGGGGGAAGACCGTGAAAGTCTCGGTCTCGGGGACGAAGCGGATCAGCGTGTCGCTGTTGGTGCCGCAGATCCACACGTCCCCGCTCGGCCGATGGACGTGGAGCGCGTAGGGCGTCTCGGTTCCGGCCGGCTCGATCGGCAAGGGGTACTCGCGGAACTCCCGGGTCTCGGGGTCGAAGCGCGCGAGCACCCCCGAGGAGAAACCGGGGATCCAGAGCATGCCCTCGTCGTCGAACCGCAGCCGCCGCGGTGCCGTGAACGGCGTCTCGACCATCTCGATCGCAAAGCTGTCGGGATCGATGCGTCCGATCCGGTGCTCGTTCAGCTGGCTGAACCAGACCGCCCCGTTCGGCGCGACGTCGATGCCGTAGGGAATCGGCGCCGTGAACCCATCGCCGTCGGCCGCCGTGCCTCGCAGATCGACGTGGCGCCCGATCCAGAGGGCCAGCGGCATCATACGCATGGCGAAGGCCTGGCCGAAGGTCCGCGCCGGGAGACGGAGCTCGCGTCGCTCCTCGGTGTGGGGGTCGTACATGCCGAGGTGGTTCGAGGCGGCGATCGTGTACCAGATGCGTCCGCGCAGATCGAAGCGCAGCGTGTGCGGGTAGAAGCCCTCTTCGAGCGTGACCGTCGTGAACGTCTCGGTCTCGACATCGAAGCGCGCCAGCTGGTTGCCCAGTGCGAGGGTGATCCAGACGTTGCCATCCGGCGCCACCTGCAACGAGTGGGGCCCGACGTGCGCATTGGCGTTCGGCACCATCGGCGGCCCCGCGCTGGCGAACACACCGCCCAGCGGCAGGTCTCCGTGCGGAATCGACCAGGCTTCACGGGCCCCGGTCTCGGGCGTGAGCCGGTAGAGCTGGTCCTGGGTCATGTCGACCGAGTAGATCCGCCCGTCCGGGTGCACGAGCATGTCGTGCTGCATGGACGCACGACCGCCGAGGTCCCATTCCTCGACCACCGCCTTGCGCACCTCGGACGGCGGCGGGGGCGCGAAGCCAGGCTCGCCCACGCCGAGCGCGGCTGCCGCGTGGTTCGGATCGTAGGCCTCGTTCAGCAGCGCCGGAAGCTTCTCGCGGAGATCGCGGCTGAGGAGGCCCCCCATGCGACCCATCAGATGCAGGATCTTCCGCCACTCTTCCGGGTCGCGTTGGCGGCGGGTCGCCCAGTTGCCCTGCTGGTGGCAGTAGGTGCACTGGCGCACGAACTCTTCCCGCTCGTCCGGGTCGTCGAGCCGCGCGAGCAGCAGGTCGAACCAGCGGTTCGCCGGAAGCTGAGCCGCGACCTCGAGGGGATCCTCGGTCGGCGAAACATCGAGCCGCAGCCACTGTCCGTCCTCGAGCGGGATGTCCTCGCGACGCACGGTGTTCCAGCCGATGCGGCGCGCGATCACGGTGGTCGGGCCTGCGCCCGCGAGGGGCGGCGTCTGGAAGATCCCCCGCTCGTCTGTGAACACGCTCACCCGGTGCGCCGGCGTGCCGCGTTGGAAGGTTACGATCGCACCGACGACCGGCTGCTTCCCAGGGCCGAGCACGGCGCCCCGAATGCCCTCCGCAGCACCGGCGGGCGCGCTCTGCGCGAGCATCCCGACCACGAGCCCGGATAGAATCGCCGCCGCCCTCGCGCTGATGCGTCCGGGCGCGTCGCTGCGCCCGCTGCGAACGGAGACGTCCATGGCTTCCTCTCCTGACCGACCCGAGCACGCTGACCGACCCGAACCCGCCGATCGATCCCGACGCGATGCTATCGCCGCCCTCTGGGTCCTGCCGCTGGCCTGGGCCTGCGCGTCCACCCCGGCCCCGCCCCCCGACCTCGCAGTCGACGCCCCCCGCGATGCCACCACGCTCCAGGTGTCCCTGGTCTTCGGGCCCGACGCCGACCTCGATCTCTACGTGACGGGCCCCTCGGAAGAGACCGTCTACTACGCGAACACTCCCGCCCGTGATCGCGGTCACCTCGACGCCGACCGCCGCTGCGATGCGCCCGCACCTCGGATCGAGACGATCTCCTTCCCGGCTGCGGTCGCCGGCCGCTACCGGGTGGGAATCGACTATCCCGAAGACTGCGACGACGGGCGGCGCAACGTCCCCTACCAACTCGTGTGGCACGCACCGGGTGCCGAACCGCGCGGGCAGGACGGCGTCGCCCGCTTCGGTCGCTTCGACTCACGGGTCGTCGAGATCGACGTCGGCGACACCGGCCCCTGACGGCGAAGCGCGGGATGGCTACCCGTCTCCCCCACGCGGGAGGGACAGACTCATGGCCAGAAACGCATCGGTGGCCAGAAGCGCACTCGCCTGGATCGGTTTCGCAGTGGGGATGCTCGGTTGCGCGGCACTCGCGCTCACCCTCTACCTGTGGTTCGGAGACTGGCCGCGGGCGACCCGAGACACCGTCGACTACCTGCGGTCGGTGGCCGCCACCGAGGACGAGCCCCCCGAACCGCTGGTCATGCATCCCGGCGGCCGCCGACACACGAAGCTGTCGGGCACCTGGCAGCGCGTCGTCGACCCCGGGAACTTTCCGCTCGCGGATCTGGCCGGCTGGTTGCCCCGGGAAACGCGACCCACCTCGCCCGCTGATCTCGTCGAGGCGGCCTTCGATCCGACCCAGACGCTCGCCGTCCCGGGCGACTGGAACAGCCAGGCCCCGGAGCTCTTCCACTATCAGGGCGCGGTCTGGTATCGCCGCAGGTTCGAGGCGACGCCGTCTCCCGAAGTCCGGCACGTGCTCTATTTCGGCGCCGCGAACTACGCCGCCTCCGTCTATCTGAACCACCGACGCGTAGCGGTCCATCGCGGCGGCTTCACGCCCTTCAACGTCGACGTCAGCGAGCACCTCCGCCCGGGTGAGAACGTCGTGATCGTGCGCGTCGACAGCCGGGTCGGCGCCCTCGACGTGCCGACGGCGTCGACCGACTGGTTCTCCTACGGCGGCCTCACCCGTGACGTCCAGCTTCTCGAACTGCCCCGCACCTATCTGCGGCACTATCGCGTTGCCCTCCGCGAGGACGAGAGCGGCATTCGCGCCGAGTTTCGCCTGGCGGGCGATCCCGTCGGGGGACAGCCGGTTCGACTCGAGATCCCCGAGCTCGGGGTCGTGGCCACGGCGACGTCCAACGTCGCTGGCGACGCGGTGGTCTCGGTCGATGCAGCCCCGGAACGCTGGTCGCCCGAGAACCCGCGGCTCTACGAGGTCTTGCTCCAGGCGGGGAAGGACGCAGTGCGCGAGGAGATCGGCTTCCGGAGCTTCCGGGTCGAAGGCCGCGACCTCTTGCTCAACGGAGAGCCGGTCTTCCTGCGAGGGATCGCGCTCCACGAGGAGGCGCCCGGCGGCGGCCGCGCCCACGGCGAGGCCGACGCGAAGACCCTGCTCGGGTGGGCGAAGGAGCTGCACTGCAACTTCGTGCGCCTGGCCCACTATCCCCATGACGCCGCCACGGTCCGACTCGCCGACCGCCTCGGTCTCCTCGTCTGGGAAGAGATCCCGGTCTACTGGAACATCGCCTTCGAGGAACCCGCAACGCTGGCGCTCGCGAAGCAACAGCTCGGCGAGCTGATCGAGCGCGACGTGAACCGCGCGTCGGTGGTGTTGTGGTCGATCGCCAACGAGACACCCGCCGGTGACGCACGCAACGCCTTCCTGGCCGAGCTCGCCGCCCACGCCCGGGCACTCGACCCGAGTCGACCGGTCACCGCCGCGCTGCTCTCCGGGCCGGAGTTCCTCCGCCCGTTCCTCACGGACGCCGGCCTCGCCCTGGCGACGGGCATCGCGAACGAGGAATGGGAGCTTCCGCTCGAGGATCCGCTGGCCGAGATCGTCGACGTCGCCGCGCTCAACGAATACTTCGGCTGGTACTACACGAGTCTGCTCGCGGCCGTCACGCCCTTCGAAGCCCAACGCGTGCGCCGCACGGTGCTCGAGCACCTGCCGCGGCTGCGTTTCACGCTGGCGGCCGAGAAACCGCTGATCGTCAGCGAACTCGGCGCCGGCGCGCTCGCGGGCCGTCGCGCCGATCCCGAGTCCCTCGCGGTGTTCAGCGAAGACCTGCAGGCTCGGGTCTACGAACGCCAGATCGCCATGCTCGAGCGCCAGAGCATCGTCCGCGGCGTCTCGCCCTGGGTGCTGATGGACTTCCGCTCGCCGATGCGACTCCTGCCCGGCGTGCAGGACTTCTGGAACCGCAAAGGACTGATCTCGGATGCGGGGGAGCGGAAGCTGGCCTTCGGCGTGCTTCGCGACTGGTACCAGCAGCTCGAGGCCGAAGCGCGCGCGCCCACCGCGACGCCCTGACCCGCCTCCCATTGCAGACGCGCCACCCCATGGTCGTCCCGCGACCCGGTAGGATGTTCCCATGTCCGACCCGACCCTCTTCGACCAGCTCGGCTCCCTCTCGCCCGACGACCTCGTCGCCGCCGTCGCGAAAGCCGACACCCACCCGAGTCGGATCTTCAACCCGGCGGGTACCAGCCTGGTGCTCACCTGCGTGTTCGCCGGCCTGGGTGAGCACGCCGAGGCCCTGCGCGTGCGCTGGCCCGACCTCTCGCTTCACGACGCCGCGACCCTCGGTGACACCGAACGCGTCCGTGCCCTGCTCGCGATCCCGACCGACGCCCTCGATTGTCTCTCCCCCGACGGCTGGACGGCGCTGCACCTCGCCGCGCACCTCGGACACACGGAGATCGTCGGGGCACTGCTCGAGGCCGGGGCGCAGACCACGATCCAGTCTCGCGCCTTCGAACAGAACCTCCCGCTGCACGCGGCCTGCGCGGGACGCTCGGAAGACGGGGTCGCGCTGCTGGCGGAGCGCACGCCCGAGCTCGACGTCCGTGTCGCCGAGGGTTTCACCGCGCTGATGGAAGCCGCGTATCAGGGGCTACCGAACGCCGTCGAGACGCTGCTCCGCCTCGGAGCGGATCCGCGGCTGCGCAACGATGCCGGACACGACGCCGCCGACCTCGCCCGGGAGGCCGGCCACACGGCGTTGGCCGAGCACCTCACCGCCGAGGCGAAAGCGCTGGCGCGCTAGACGGCGGGCGCGTCGCCGTCCGCCACGATCGGCGTCAGGCAGATCGCCAGGTCTTCCTCGTGCTCCTCGCCCGAACGCAGGTCCCGGAAGAGCCGATCGAGTTCCTTGCGGCGCGCCGGATCGAGGCGCTCGATCCAGTTGTCCTCTTCGAGGTCCTCGTCGAGGCGTAGCGCACTGCGGTCGGCGTGGGTGCGCCCGGCGATGCGCGCGTGGTGGTAGAGCGCCCGCCCGAGGACGACGTAGGGGAAATTGAGGCTGTGGGCGGGACCGCAGCGGAGCAGCCGTCCACCGAGAGGCAGTTCGAGGACCCGGATGCGGGCGAGCCGGTGGCTCGACCACCACGCGCCGGCCCCACCGATCGCGGCGCCCACCAGGCTTCCCAGCAAGAGCGACGCCCCGCCCACGCCGATGTCGATCGCGCCACCGAGCACCGCGCCTCCCGCGGCCCCCGAGGCAATCAGCTGACGGCGGTTCAGTCCCCAGAAGTACCACTGGTCGGTGGAGAAGAGGTCCTGCTCGAGAAGTTCGAGCCCGCCCTCTTCCCGTTCGATCTCGCGGTGGCCGTAGATCCGCTCGACCTCGCGTCGCCCGGCACGTTCGAGATCGCGCAGGGCATCCTTCCACTGATTCTCGAGGTTCGACTCGTAAAGTGTGGGATCGGCGTCGGATGCCAGCCGCTTCTCGACCGTGTGGGTGAGCATCCGCTGCACCAGCCCCGCGAGCGCCCGACCCACCCGGCGATGGTCGCGACCGCGCTCTTCTGCCAGCACCTCCACGGCCGCATCCAGGGGACGGCGCCAATCCTCGACCAGCTGCCCGAAGCCACGCAAGAGCTCGAGGCGGGCTTCGAAGGGCGCTTCGAGCGCGTCGAACACGCGCACGATCTTGAAGTACTGCTGCAGGGCGGCGCGCCAATCTTCGACGTAGGCGTCGCTGTCGATCGGGTTGATGAGCGCCATGCTGGGTTGGCCCGTCCAGCGCAGGATCTCCATCTCGGCCTCGTACTCGGGCCCATAGGGCACGGACCCGTCGACCACGTAGAGAATGCCCGCGCCTTCGAGGAGCGGTGCCAGCAGCTCGCACTCGTCGTCGAACTGACCGGTCCCCTGGTGCTCGGCGACGAACTGGGCGACGACTTCGCGGTGGGCACCGGCGTGGGTCTCACGTTGTCGCATCCAGGCCAGGACCCGGCGCGCCCGCTGGAAGCCCGGCGTGTCGACGAGCACGTACTGCACCTCGCCATCCACGCGCATCGGGTACGCCTGGCGCGCGATCGTCGTACCCGGGTCGGGCGCGACGCGCACCGAGTCGTCGTGGGCCAGCGTCGCCACGATGCTCGACTTCCCCTTGTTCGGGTGTCCGACAACGGCGAAGGTGGGGATCCGACTGATCACGAGGCGCGCTCCCCCCTCATCTCGACCCTGCGATCACTTCGAGCCAGGGGTCGCCGGCGCGGTCGAGACGACGCACCCAGGTCTCGGCCATGCGACCCGTCGCGAAGCGAAAGCCGGGCGCATCCCCCTCGCTCGCCTCCACCGGTACGACCAGGATGGGACGCCCGTCGCCGAGCGCCGCCCTCAGCTCGTCGAGCCAATCGAGCAGTTCGCCGAGGGGCGGCTCCCAGCCCTTGACCAGCAGGGTCGGTGCCGACGCGTCGACCCCCAGCGCGGCAACGAGCTCGGCGTCGCCGAGTCGGCTGCCAGCACCGCCGTCGAGCACCTCGACCAGTTCGGCCCCGAGCGGTGTGAGCAGCACCCGAACGTCGGCTTCCGAGAGCGGGAGGCCCGACCACCGCACGGCCCGCAGCTGGGTCGGCCGCTCCTGGGGTGCGCGTGCCGGTGCCGGGCCCTCGGCCGCCGGGCGTCTCTCGGGGCGGTCGGCTCCCGTCGACACCCAGCGGGAGTCCAGCCGGTCGCGCAGCGCGGCGACGCCGGGCAGGTGTCGAAACGCCCGGTCGAGTGCGCGGGAACGCCGCCAGCTCACGAAGACCAGCGCCACGAGCCGGGGCAGTGCACCGTAGAGGGCCATCGCCGCGAGTACGAAGCGCCACCAGGCCGCCGAGTCGAGGGCGTCGATCACCAACCCGCCCTGGCCTCGGAAGTACTGGGTCTGCTCGACGAGGGCGAGGCTCGGCACGGCCTCGGGCCAGAGCGTCGACCAGGGGCGCGCGAGTGCGTCTGCGATGCGGTGCACCTCGGCAACGGACACGTCGAGGGTCGTCGACCAGCCGAAGGCCAGGTCACTGAAGGTCACGAGCGCCGCCGCCGTCGCCCACGCCGCCGCGTGAAAAGACAGGGCGAACCACTGGGAGAGCGCCAACAGCGACCACTTCTGGACGTCGCCGTAGAGCCGCTGATGCCGCCGTGCGAGACCCGACGCACGTTCGAGCGCGTCGCGCTGGGCAGCCGGAAGCGCGCGGCGCAGCGCGGGCTGCCAGCGACCCGGGCTCGCCAACCGCAGCACGTCCTGCACCGCCGCCAGGCCGGGAACCCGACTCCGCCAGGTCTCGGGCAGAGCCAGGATCGCGGTCCCGATGAGCAGCACGGCCTGGAGGGCCACGAAGAACGCCAGCACCTGGACGACGTTCACCGGGTGGGTGCCGTCGTAGCGGAAGAATGCCAGGGCTGCGCCCACGCCGAGCGCACCACCGACCCCGATCAACAGCGCGCGCAGGGTGCGCTCGGCACGCTGGGCTCGCTCGCCTGCGGTGGGATCGCTGCCGGTGCGGAGGCGATCGAGCCAGGCCTCGACCCGCGCGGTCGCGTCGGCCACGTGATCGGCGAGCTCGCGACCGAGGGTGCGATCGCGCTCGCGGAGCGTCTCGGGCTCCAGCTGGTGATCGGCTTCGAGTCGGTCGGCGAGATCGACGACGCGGGCGAGGTCGACGCGCGGCAATGGCGTGGGCCCGGTCGGCATCGGCGTCAGGGTAGCGAGGCCGTCCCGGCCCGCGTCAAGCGTCGCGCAACGCCTTTCCGCAGTCCTCGAGGGTGGGACACTCGCAACCGTCGAGGGTCTCCAGCAGCCCCAGCATGCGCTGGGCCTCGGTGATGCGCCGCCCGAGCTCTTCGCGCTTCGTCGCCGTCAACGCCCGCCAGCGGGGCCCGGGCCCTGTGCGCCGCGAGAAGCCGCCGAGGAGTCGCTCGATCTCGATCAAGGAAAACCCCGCGCTCTTCGCCAGCTCGATCACCGCGAGGCGATCCAGCACCGTATCGTCGAATACGCGCGCACCGCCCCGCCTGCCCGCGGCCGCCACGAGACCGCGCTCTTCGTAGTACCGAATCGCCGAGGCGCGCAGTCCCGTCGCCCGGGCCACTTCGCCAATGCGCAGTTCGCTCATCCCGAATCTCCCGTGTGGTGGGGACGCGGGTCGATCGCCCAGAAGCTGCCGGGCAACGGCACGAAGCTCCGCCGCTCGGCCGACACGTGGTCCTGCGTGCGTGCCTCGAGGTGAACACAGGTCCGCGGCACCGCGATCCAGCGCCGCTCGCCGGGCTGGAGTGGCGACGCGGTCAGCGTGCGGCCGGTCGTACCCTCGCAGGGGGTCGCACGGATCTCGTCGACCGCGAACCCGGAGCGGTTCTCCACCTGGACCTCGACCGGCGCCGGATTCGAGGCGCAGGCCCAGGTCAGCGTGGCCACGAGCGCCGTAGCGTGCCCACTCCACCCTCTGCTTTGACTGGTTCGCGTCGACACGTCCCTTCTCGTCCCGAGAGGGGGTCGCCCAGCGGACCGCGGTTGTTACACAGCCGGTCCTCGAGGCCGCCGGATGTCCTCGCGGGGAGCCCCCGCCAAGCGACTAGGCGTAGTCGATGACCGAGCGGATCACCTCGCCGGCCTGCATCGCGCGGAAGGCGTCGTTGATGTCGTCCAGCTGGATGCGGCGGCTGATCATGCCCTCGAGGTCGAGCTTCCCGGACTTCCAGAGGCGCAGCAGGCGCGGGAAGTCGGTCCGCACGTTGGCGCTGCCATACATGGAGCCCTTGAGCGTCTTCTCGGCGTAGAAGAGTTCGAAGGCGGTGAACTCGATCTTCTGGTCCATGCGGCCCACGCCCACCACCACGGCCGTCCCGCCGCGGCGGACGGCGTCGTAGGTGGAACGGATCGTGGCCGGGTGCCCAACACATTCGAGGGCGTAGTCGAAGCCCTCGCCGCCCGTGACGTCGTTCTTCGCGCCCTCGAGGTCGTCGGGCTTCACCGCATGGGTCGCCCCGAACTTCTTCGCCATCTCGAGCTTCGAATCGACCGTGTCGACCGCGACGATCTCCGAGGCACCCGCAATGCGCGCTCCCTGGATCGCCGAGATGCCGACGCCGCCGCAGCCGATCACCGCCACGGAGGTACCGGGCTTGATGGCTGCCGTGTTGATCGAGGCGCCCACGCCGGTCATCACGCCGCAGCCGATCAGCGATACGACGTTCAGCGGGATGTCGTTGTCGACCTTGATGACCGCCGCCTCGGGCAGAATCATCTCTTCCGAGAAGGTGCCGCAGCCGGTCATGCCACCCATCACCTGGTCACCGACCTTGAAGCGCGGCGCCAGGATCATGCCCATCGTCGCCTCGCAGAGGTTCGCCTGGCCGCGCATGCAGTTGTTGCAGACCCGGCAGGCGGGCGTGAACGAGACGATGGCGTGGTCACCGGCCTGCAGACCCGTCACCGCAGACCCCACTTCGAGGACGACGCCCGCGCCTTCATGGCCCAGCACACACGGAAGTCCCGTCGGGATCGTGCCGTTCTGCGCGGAGACATCCGAGTGGCACACTCCGCTCGACACGGTCTTCACGTGGACGTCGTTCGGGCCCAGCTCGGTCAGCTGGACGTCGTCGCGCACCTCGAGTTCCTTGTTGAGCTCCCAGAGAACGGCTGCCTTCATGGTCGGAATCTCCCGTTGAGGTGCGCTTGTCGCGAGTCGGGGCGCTTGGGTTTCGCCAGATGCGGCGGGGTTTTCGCTGGCAATCGAGGCGCCTCGTCGGACGCGCCTCGGAACGCGCGATTGCAACACGTTCTACGGGGCCTTTCAAGCCCGACGAGAACGCTTCGCGTCCGGACGCTCCGACGAGCCCCGCGGTATGCTCGCCGATCGCCGTCCACCGGGGGAGCCCATGACCGACGACGCCCTGAAAATCGACGCGCTGGAAGCCCGCCTCGCCGCGCTCGAGCGGCGCGCCGCTGCTACCGAAGCGGTGCTGGAGATCCAGCGACTCAAGGCCGAGTACGCTCGCCTGGTCGACGCGCGCTACCTGCGCGGCGGCGGCGTCATCGCGCCCGACGCGCTCGAGACCGTCAGCCGCGACATTGCGGCGCTCTTCACCCCCGACGGGCGCTGGGACGGCGGCGCCGCCCTCGGCGTCAGCGAAGGACGGGACGCGATTGCCGCGCGCATGCGCGAGCCGACCCTCGAGTTCTCCTGGCACTTCTTCGTGAAGCCCGAGATCCAGGTCGATGGGGATCGGGCGACCGGGCGCTGGGACATCCTCTCGCCCTGCACGACCAAGGAAGGTCGCCCGATGTGGATGACCGGCGTCGAGCACGACAACTACCGTCGCCACGAGGGCCAGTGGCTCCATGAGACCATGGAACTCGAGGTGATCTTCATGGCCCCCCACGACCGCGGCTGGGCGAAGCGCCGCAACGGCTGACGCGAGCCTTCCCCGATGGCGGTGACTCCTCCCGCGAAGCCCGCGCACACACGACGCGTGTGGATCGTCTTGCTGGCCGTCGCCGCGCTCTGGGGCGCCCTCGCCTTCGGCCTGGAGGCGTTCCTCAACCGCGTCACCCCGGCAGCGCTCCCCGCGGTGTCCGCCGACACCCGCGCCTTCCACGACGCCCAGCTGGTCGCGGATCTGCACGCCGACTCGCTGCTCTTCCGACGCGACCTGAGCCAGCGCGCGCGTTTCGGACATGCGGATTTCTCGCGGTTGCGCTCGGGAGGCGTCGGCCTCCAGGTGTTCGCCGTCGTGACTCGGGTGCCCCTCGGCAGCAACTTCGACCACACGCCCGCCGACCGCCTCGACCTGGTGCGCGCCTACGGCTGCGTCACCTGGGCGCCCAGCTGTTTCGCCGGCCCGTTCCGACGGCTCGCAGATCAGGCGGAACGGCTCGCGAATTCCGTCGCACGCGATTCGAAGGCGGTGTGGATCCGCAGCCGGGAGGATCTCGCGCGCTTCGAAATCCGGCACCGCGAAGATCCGGAGACCCTCGGCGTCCTGCTCGCGATCGAGGGAGCCCACGCGCTGGAAGGGGAAGTCGCCAATCTCGAGCGCGCGCACGCACTCGGTGTGCGCATGATCGGCCTGACCCATTTCTTCGACAACGCCTACGCCGGTTCGGCGCACGGTGTGGACAAGAACGGCCTGACCGAACTGGGGCGGGACACCTTGATCCGCATGCAGCAGCTGGGCATGGTGGTGGACCTCGCCCACCTCGCGCCGCGCGCGATCCCGCAGGTGCTCGCGCACGCGAAGAATCCGGTCGTGGTCTCCCACGGCGGCGCCTACGGCGTGTGTCCCAGCCGCCGCACCCTCTCCGACGACGAGATCCGCGCGGTCGCCGCGAACGGCGGCGTCATCGGCATCGGCTTCTGGCCCGGCGCGATCTGCGGCACGACGCCCGCGGACGTCGCGCGCAGCGTCCGCTACGTCGTGGAGCGGGTCGGCGATGACCATGTCGCATTCGGTTCGGACTACGACGGAGCGACCCACGTCGGCTTCGACGCGACCGCCTTCCCCTCCCTCACGCAGGCGCTCCGGGACAGCGGCCTCTCGGACGCGAGCGTCCGGAAGGTGCTGGGAGGGAACGTCCTGCGGGTGCTGCGGGAAAACCTGCCCTGAAGTCGCAGCGGGCTAGTCGGCCACGCTCCCGGCGTCGCGCAGCCCGCACTTCTCGAAGGCACCGATGAAGGCCTGCTCGTGCAGCCCGAACCCGACGTTGCCCTCGTACTCGAAGCGGGCCACGTGATCGACCACGCCGTACTGACCGATCTTCCCCACTTCGCTGTGTTCGAGATCGAGGCCCTGCACCACGAGCGGGCCCTGGTACATGCCGTGTCGCCAGTCCTGATCCATGCCGTAGCCCGTGCCGACGGCGACGAACGCGTGGGTGAGCGGCGTGACTTCGATCTCGAAGCCTCCGCCCGGCGCCTCCGGGAAGGCCAGGCGCGACTTCTCGACCACCCGGGTGCCCGACACGAGCTTGTGATCGTACTCGGGCCGCCCCAGCCACTCGGGCTCGCGCGCCGGATCGCTCCAGATGCGCACTGCCTCCTCGATCAGCCGCTCGCCCTCGTTGGTCTCGTTCAACAGGTAGAGGATCGAGTGATCGCCGAACTGCATCGGGGAGTAGTTCCACATCCCGGTCATCTGCCCTTCGCCCTGGCGGATGCCGGGCGGCTCGGCTTCGCCGACCGGACGGACACCCCACGAACGATCCCGGGTGCCCCACCAGCGATCGGGGGTGACCTCGATGCGCTCTCCGGCCACCTCGAGGTGACCCTTCCAGCAGCCGGTCTGCGCGAAACGCACGGTGTCGAAGAGCACCCGGCCGTACTTGCGGATGTACTGGCGCGGCTCCTCGAAGGCGGGGATCGCCCCCTGCCAGGTTACGTCGCAGGCGAGGTCGTGCTCGGTCGACTCGAGGATGAAACGCACCGAGACCAGGGGCTCGATCACCTCGACACGAAACGGCCCGACCGTCGTGTCCATGCGGTCACCGAGCTCGCGCGACGCCCGCACCACTCGGTGCCGGTCGCCGCGCCGCACGCAGGCGAAGGCATCCTGCACGCCCAGGTTCGGGTACTGCCCCATCCCCATTACCATGAAGAGCTCGTCGCTCGACCCGTGCAGGTTGAAGTAGTAGCGATCGTAGAAGTTGCGGTCCGAGGTACCGGCGTGGCGAATCGTCTCGGCCACCTGATGGATCGGATAGTCGTCCCAAGAAGAGAGCATCGGGTTTCTCCAGAATGAAATCGGCGCTTCAGCCGATGTGAATGCCGCCGTTCGGAGACAGCGCCTGTCCCGTCAGATACGCGCCGTCGTCGCTCGCGAAGAACAGCGCCGCCGCCGCGATCTCTTCGGCGGTGCCCATGCGACGCAGGGGAGTCGCCGCGATGAACCCCTTTAGCACCGGCTCGGGCAGCGCCTGGGCCATGGGCGTATCGATGGCGCCCGGGCAGATCGCGTTGACCCGGATCTTGCGCGGCCCGAGCTCCCGGGCCAGCGACTTCGTGAAGCCGAGCAGGCCGCCCTTCGCCGTCGCGTAGTGGATCGGTCCCATCCCGGCGAGGCCGGCGATGCTCGACATGTTGATGATCGACCCCGAGCCGGTCTCGAGCATCAGCTTCGCCGCCTCTCGCGCACAGAAGAACGCGCCGTTGAGGTGGATCTCGAGCATGCGCGTCCAGCCGGCGTCCGGCATCACGGTCACCAGAGACGCGCTCGCGCCGCCACTCAACACGTCTTCCATGCCGTCGCCGGGAAGACGGTCGACCCCGGCGTTGTTCACGAGGACGTCCAGGCGTCCGCACTCCTGACGGATCTGCGCCCCCATCTCCGCGACGCGCGCGCTGTCCGAGATGTCGCCGCCCTGGGCCAGATGGCCGCTGCCGGCGAGCATCTTGACCGTTTCCTCGGCGGTCTCGGGCCGCAGATCGTTCACCACCACCCGCGCTCCCTCGGCCGCGAAACACTGACTGATGGCACGACCGAGCCCCGAACCGCCGCCAGTGACCCACGCCACGCGTCCTTCGAGTTTCATTGGGATTCTTCCTCCAAGAATGTGCGCAACGTCTGCATGAAGACGTCGAAGCGATCGTGGTGCGCCCAGTGGCCCGCCCCCTCGATGGGGACGAGGCGCACGTCGGCGAAGTCCTCTGCGCGGCGATCCGATGCCGGGTCGTTCGCCCAGCTCTCGGTCCCGCGAACCAGGAGGACCGGACACGCAATGCGCCGCCGCGACTCGGCCGCGTCTTCGTCGCTGAAGCCGCCGGGTGGGAACGCTCGGGTGTAGTTGTCGAACTTCCATGAGAAGCTTCCGTCTTCGTTGCGGGCGACCCCGTGGATCGTGAGGTGGCGGGCCTGGGCCTCGGAGAGAAAGCTGTTCTCGTCCTGCATCCGCTTCGCAGCCTCGTCGATCGACGCGTAGCGCCGCGGCTGGCGCGCGGCGAGCTTCTGCATCTGCCCGGTCCAGTCGCGAACGCGCTGCCAGCGCGGCACGCCCTGGATGCGCTCGAGGACCGCCGGGGGCGGCCCGAGTCCCTCGATCACGGCCAGCTTCTTCACGCGCTCGGGGAACGCGCCGGCCACCTGCACGCTCACCGCGCCTCCGAGGGAATGTCCGACGATCGTCGCGGGAGTGGGACCCAACACGTCGAGCAGCTGTACGATGTCGAAGACGAAGTCGGTCGGGGCGTAGTGGCTCCCGACCGCCCACGCGCTGTCGCCGTGGCCGCGCAGGTCCGGCGCCACGACGTGCCAGTCGTGCCGGAGTTCCTGCGCCACCCAGTCCCAGCTACGGGCGTGGTCGCGATTCCCGTGCACCAACAGGAGGAGCGGCTTCTGCTCGTTTCCCCAGTCGACGTAGTGCAGACGCAGGCGCTGCGAGACGTAGAAATGGGAAGCCGGTCCGACGACTTCGGGGGGCGTCATGGGCGCGAATGCTAGCGCGGGGGGTCCCGAAGACGGGCCGGCGTCATCGCGCTTTTCTCCGCGGGTGCGGCGCGCGTAGAATCAGGGTGTGAGCCCGCGTGACGAGCGGATTCAACGCCTCCAGAAGACGGCCCTGTTCGGCGCCACCGCCGAAGAGACGGTGGCCTTCGTCCTGGAACGAGCACCCGAGGTCCGCGTTTCGGCCGGGGAGTGGTTCTTCCGCGAAGACGAGCGCGGCACGGCGATCTATTGGCTCGAAGAAGGTCAGGTCGCCATTCACAAACGCCGCGCCGGCCACGAGGTGGCGCTGCGCCGCCTCGAGGTGGGCGACTGCTTCGGCGAGGTCGCCCTGTTCGACTTCGGCCCGCGCAGCGCCTCGGTGCGGGCCGTCGAGGATTGCCTGGCCCTCGAGATCTCGAGCGCGTTGCTCCGTGAAGTGGCCGAGCGCGATCTCGAGCAGTTCACGTTGCTCACGATGAACCTCGGGCGCGAGCTGGCCCGGCGCCTGCGCGCCGTCGAGGAACACCTCTTCGAGGTGACGCGCGCCTGGGCCCGCGACGAACCGACGCCCCTCACCTAGCCGTCGCCTGGCCCCGCTGCGGGCGCGCGAACTGGCCCTTGTGCCGAACCGGCGGCGCCGGAACACTGCGCGCGTCGAGGAGGACGCGATGTCGGACGCTCTGCACGAAGCCCTTCAGAAGACCACGGTCGGGTTCTATCCGGAGCTGCTCGGCGTGCGCTTCGTCTCGGCGTCGAAGACCGAGATCGCGGGGGAGCTCGAGGTGCGCCGTGACCTGTGTACGCTCCCCGGCCGGGCGCATGGCGGCGTGCTGATGAGCTTCGCAGACATCCTCGGCGCCTACGGAGCCGTCCTCAACCTTCCCGAGGGCGCGAGCACGACCACCCTCGAGTCGAAGACCAACTTCTTCGCCGCGGGCCCGGAAGGTGGGACCCTGCGCGGGGTCGCGACACCGCTCCACGTCGGCCGCACGACGATGGTCTGGCAGACGCGCATCACGACCGAGGACAAGCTCGTCGCGCTCGTGACCCAGACCCAGATGGTGCTCCTGCCGAAGGCGTCCTGAGGCGTCGCGGCCGTACCCACCGCCGACGGTTCCTAACAGCAGTCGACCCCACGCATCTCGTCGAAGATGTCGTGCCAGTGGGGCACCTTGTCGAAGGCGCCGCTCGCGACGGCGTGGCGGAGGGTGCGCTCGGCATCGATGCGCAACGGACCGTCTCGGCGCACCGAGAGTCGCACCTCCTGCCCGTCGGCCAGGTTGCGCTCGCGGTCGCCGTCGAAGGCCAGCAGTCCGGGTCCTACCACCGACACGGTCTCCCCGAGCGGGAGCTTGCGCGCCGACACGACCCGCACGGCGCGAAACAACCCGGGCGAGAGCGGCACGAGCAGGTCGCGTCCCGGATCCTCGGGCCCCCCGCAGACGACTTCGACGCCATAGTCGTCGGCTTCGCTGCAGGGCTCGAGCAGGCCGCCGATCGGCGACATCCCGACCGAGGTGGGCTCGGCCCGCGACAACACGACGCGGCGCAGCTTCTGCGGCTCGAAGGGCATGTAGTTGCCGACCGCATCATCGACGACGTGCGCCGCGTCGATCAGTGCGAGATCGGCCGGCTCGTCCTCGAACGCGACGTGGACCTGTTTCACCCGCCGGGTCGCCACGTCGAGGGGAGCCTTCCCCGACGCGACCAGCCCCGCCGCGAGGCCCGCACTGGTGGCCTCCAGGTTCACGGGGAACACGTTGTTCGTGCCGGTCGAGAGCGGCAGGAGGGGGGCGTCGGGCCAGGCCTTCGCGACGATCCGGTTGGTGCCGTCGCCGCCGAGCACGATCAGCGCCCGGCAGTCCCGGCTTCGCATCTCCTCGACCGCCCGAACCGTATCCGTCGCGCGCAGCTCGGCCCCGATGTCGAGCTTCTCGATGGTGGCCGAGAGGCCGAGCGTCTCGACGGCCGAGGTCGAGATACGGAAGGGCTCGTCGATCACCAGCAGTCGGTCCGCTCCGCCGGCCACCGCCCCGATCGCCGCCCGCGCTACCTGATCCCGCTTGATCTCGGGCGTCGTGGTACTCGCGCGCGCCGCCAGGCGACGCACGTCCTTCCCGGACATCGGATTCGCGAGGATGCCGACACAGCTCACGGCGGGCAGCGTGGCTCAGCTCGAGCGCGCTGACTACCCTGCGCCCGTGATTTCGTTCCCCGGGCTGGCGATGGCCTTCCTGCGCGCGCTCCCCGTGCACGCCCTCTCGCGCCTCGCGGGTCGCGGGGTGTCCCTGCCCCTTCCCTCCGCCCTGCGCGCGCCGGCATGTCGGGCCTTCGCGGGGATCTTCGGCGCGAACCTCGACGAGGTCGAACGCCCGCTCGCCGAGTACGCCTCGATCCAGGACTTCTTCGTGCGGCGCCTCGCAGCCGGCGCCCGTCCCGTCGACCCGGCGCCGGACGCCTGGGTCGCTCCCTGTGACGGCGCCTGGGGCGAAAGCGGAACCATCGAACGCGGCCAGCTGCTCCAGGTGAAGGGTCGCCCCTATGCCCTGAGCGATCTGCTCGGCGACGCCGAAGCGGCCCGCGCCTTCGAGGGCGGCGCGTTCGCGACGCTCTACCTCGCGCCGCGCGACTACCACCGCTTTCACACGCCCTGCGCCGCGCACGTGCTGCGCGCCGTCCACCTGCCCGGGTCGCTCTGGCCCGTCAACCGGATCGGGCTCGAGGGGGTCGACGGCTTGTTCGCGGAGAACGAGCGGATCGTCGCCTTCTTCGCGCGCGAGGGGGCCGAAGCCGAGTTCGCGATCGCCGCGGTCGGCGCGACGATGGTGGGAAAGGTTCACGTCACCTTCGACGACCTCACGACGAACCTGGGGTCAGGCCCTCCCCGCTGGCGCCACTACGACGAGGCGCCCGCGTTCGAGAAGGGCGAAGAATGGGGACGCTTCGAGTTCGGCTCGACGCTGGTGATCGCGGCGCGCCCGGGCGCCCTCGTCCTGGACGCCCAGCCCGTCGGCGCCCCGCTGCGTCTCGGCGCCCGGATCGGAACGCTCGGCTAGCACTCAGCCCAACGCGCGCGACGCGATCTCGAATACGTCCTTCGAAAGGCCCGCGTGGCGCGCGATGCGCTCGAGCTGGGCCCGCATGCCGTCCTGGGGGCCCACCGGGAAGCGCCGCCAGTCGTTGAACGCCGACACCAGACGCGCAGCCAGCTGGGGATTGCGCCCGTCGAGGTCCAGGACCACGTCCGCGAGAAACACGTAGGGGCGGCCGTCCGCCGCGTGGAAGCGCACCGGGTTCGCCGTCACGAAGGCACCCACCAGCGAACGTGCCCGGTTCGGGTTGGCCAGCGTGAAGTCCGGGTGCTCGGAAAGCGCGACGACCCGATCGAAGGTGTCGTCCCGGGTCGACATCGCCTGCACGCTGAACCACTTGTCCAGCACGAGCGGGTCGCTCTGCCAGCGGGTGTGGAAGGCCTCCAGAGCGGCGTCCCGCGCGTCGCCGGGACAGTCGACCAGGATCTGCAGCGCCGCCTGGCCGTCGGTCATGTTGTTCGCCTGCTGGAACTGAGCCTGGGCCCGCTCCACCCAGCGAAGCTCTCCCGTCGCCGCCAGGTAGCGGAGCGCCGTATTGCGGAGGCGTCGCGCATCGATGTCCGCGGGCTCGATCTGGTACGGCACGTCGATCGGTGCCGCGTCGACACAGGCCGCCAGCGCGGTCGCGTGAGCGCGGGCGATCGCCGCGATCACCCGCTCGCGGACGACGTGGAGCGCTGCGTAGTCGACGGGCTGCATCGATTGGCCCAGGGTCCGGACGTTGGGCAGGGCCAACATCAGGGAGCGCAGCGAGCCATCGAGCTCCGGTACGGACAGCACCGCACCCATCGCCGCCACGTAGTCGTCGGGCACCTCGAGGGCGCGACCCGCCCCTTCCGCGGACGCCATCTCCAACAGGATTCCCTCGGCCAGGGTCTGCGCTGCGTCCCAGCGCGCGAAGGCATCGCTGTCGTGCGCGAGCAAGAAGGCGAGCGCATCGCGACTGCGCTCCATCGCGAGCTTCACCGGCGCCGAGAAACCCCGCAGCAGGGACGGCACGGGCTCGGCGGAGAGCCCGGTGAACGTGAAGGTCTCGCTTTCGTCCTCGAGGGTGAGCACCCGCGTCGTGGGAGCCGACGCATCCGCAGCGCCGGCCAGGCGCAGGGGCAGATCGCGTCCGTCGGCGTCGAGCAGACCCATGCGCACCGGGATCGGCAGGGGCTCGGCGCCGGATTCCGCATCGAGCGCGGGCGCCTGCTGGCGCAGGGTCAAGCGGTACTCGCCCGCCGTCGCGTCGAAGTCGCCGTTCGCGAGCAGGCGCGGCGTGCCCGGCTGGGCGTACCAGCGCTCGAAGCGGGCGAGGTCCATGCCGTTCGCGTCGGCCATCGCGGCGCGAAAGTCGTCGCAGGTGACCGCATCTCCGTCGTGACGCTCGAAGTAGAGGTCCATGCCCCGCCGGAACCCGTCGTCGGCGAAGAGCGTGTGGTACAGGCGCACGACCTCTGCGCCCTTTTCGTACACCGTCGCCGTGTAGAAGTTGTCCATCGAGATGTAGCTCTCGGGACGAATCGGGTGGGCCATCGGGCCCGTGTCTTCGGCGAACTGATGGGTCCGCAGGGTCACGACGTCGCGAATGCGCTTCACCGCAGCCGACGTGGAGTCGGCCGTGAACTGCTGATCGCGGAAGACCGTGAGCCCCTCCTTCAACGTCAGTTGGAACCAGTCGCGACAGGTGACGCGGTTGCCGGTCCAGTTGTGGAAGTACTCGTGGCCGATCACCGCTTCGATCGCCTCGTACTCGTCGTCGGTGGCGGTCTCGGGCTTCGCGAGCACGTACTTCGCGTTGAAGACGTTGAGCCCCTTGTTCTCCATGGCGCCCATGTTGAAGTCGTTGACGGCGACGATCATGTAGAGGTCGAGGTCGTACTCGAGACCGAAGGTCTCCTCGTCCCAGCGCATCGCCTTCTGGAGCGAGCGCATCGCGTGCTCACAGCGGTCGATGTTCTGGGGCTCGACCCAGATCTCGAGGCGCACCGCGCGATCCGAGCGGGTGGTGAAGCTCCCCTCGTGGCAGCGCAGGTTCCCCGCCACGAGCGCAAACAGGTAGGAGGGCTTCGGGAACGGGTCTTCCCAGTGGACCGCGTGGCGCCCGTCGTCCAGGGTCTCGACCGCACCGCGGTTGCCGTTCGAGAGCAGCACCGGGTAGCGCTCGCGATCGGCGGCGATCCGGACGGCGTAGGTCGCCATCACGTCGGGCCGGTCCAGGAACCAGGTGATGCGGCGGAAGCCGTGGGCCTCGCACTGCGTGCAGAACATGCCAGCGCTTCGGTACAGGCCCGAGAGCGCCGTGTTCTTCTCGGGGTGGATCCGCACCCGGGTTTCGAGTTCGAAACGCTCGGGAGGAGCCTGGATCTCCAGTCGATCGTCCCGCTCGGAGAACTCGGAAGCAGCCAGGGCTCGGCCGTCGATGGCCACGCTCAGGGTCTCGAGCTCTTCGCCGTGGAGCACCAGCGGCGGCACGTCCCCCAGCTCGACCGGAGCCCGCACCACCTGGAGCTTCGCGGACACCACCGCCTCGTCTTCGTGCAGATCGAAGTCGAGCGCGACGTGTTCGATGCGGTAATCCGGCGGCCGGTAGTCCAGCCGGTAGACGGTCTGCGGTTTCTCTCCCGACACACTTCCCCCTGTGGCGGACGAGTCTAATGCTGCGCCGGGGTGCTAGCAGCCTCTGCGGGAAACCTTGAGGCGACCTGGAGGGCCCTTCCCTACCCTCGATTTCGCGATGCTCCAGACCGAACGCGCCCACGGCATCCAGCTGAAGAACCAGGCGCATCTCGAGGCGATGCGTGTGGCGGGACGGATCTCCGCCGAGTGCCTGGCCTGGGTGATCTCCGAGGTGGCGCCAGGTCAGTCGACCCAGGAGATCGACGATCTGGTCTGCCAGTTCGCGGAACGCCACGGGGTCACGCCGGCACCGAAGGGCTACCGCGGATTCCCCCGCTCGGTCTGCACCTCGATCAACGAGGTCATCTGCCACGGCATCCCCGCCCCGGAGACCCGGCTGCGGGAAGGCGACATCATCGGCATCGACGTCGCCCTGATCGTCGAGGGCTTCCACGGCGACAACGCCGCCACGGTCGGCGTCGGCGACATCGACGAGCCTGCGCGTACCCTCTTGAGCGCGACCCTCGAAGCGCAGCGCCGCTCGATCGCCATCGTGGCCCCCGGCACGCGCCTCGGCGACATCGGCCACGCCATCCAGAGCCACGTCGAAGCCCAGGGCTTCTCGGTGGTGCGCGACTTCGTCGGGCACGGCGTGGGGCGCCGCTTCCACGAGGAGCCCCAGGTGCTCCACTACGGCACGCCGGGGCGCGGCATGCGGCTGCGTCCCGGACTCACCTTCACGATCGAGCCGATGATCAACGCGGGAGCGCCGGGCATCGAGATCCAGGACGACGGCTGGACCGCCCTCACCGCCGACCGCAGTCTCTCGGCCCAGTACGAGCACACCCTCGAGGTCACCGAGGACGGGGTCCGCGTGCTCACGGTCCAGAACGAGACTGGCGCCTGGGAGCCCCCGGGTCGCTGGACGCCGCCCGGCTACGAAATCCCCGCCTGAGGGGCGCTGCGGCGCTTCGTGCGTAGGGCCGCCGACGCGAGGTGCTTCCCCAGATCCCAGATCGCCCCGCCCGGCCGCTGGGTCTCGGCCACCACCGCATCCACCGCGTCGCGGATCCAACGCCGTTCGGCGTCGCCGATCACCAGGGGCGGCAGGAACTTCACGATCGGTAGATCGTGTCCGGCGGTCTGGCTGAGGATCCGGTGCTTCTGGAAGAGCGGCACGGTCACGAGCTGACTGAAGAGACCCTTCTGCGCGGTGTCGACCAGGCGGTAGGCGGCGCGCAGCTTCAAGCGTTCGGGTGGCGCGAACTCGATCGCGGTCATCAGTCCCAGGCCACGCACGTCGTGGACGAAGTCGTAGCGCGACACGAGCGGCGCGAGATCGGCGAGCAAGGCGCGGCCGGTTCGCTCGGCATGGGCGCAGAGATCGTGCTCCTGAATCACCTCGAGGGTCGCGATCCCTGCCGCCATCGCCAGGTCGTTCTTCGAAAAGGTCGAGCCGTGCACCGGCGCGCGCAGCATGTTCGAGAACACGGAATCGAAGACGTCCCGGCGCAGCAGCACCGCGCCGACGGGCGCGAAGCCCCCCGAGAGCGCCTTCGCCGAGAGCAAGAGATCCGGCTCGACACCCCAGTGCTCGACCGCCCAGAAGCGGCCGGTGCGCCCGAGACCGGTCTGGATCTCGTCGGCGACGAAGAGCGTCCCATGCTTCCGACACAGCCGCGCCGCCTCGGGCAGATAGTCGTCGTCCGGGAGGTTCACCCCGTGTCCCTGGATCGGCTCGACGATGAAGGCCGCGATCTGCCGCGATGCGAGCACCCGCTCGAGCGCGGCCAGATCGTTCCAGGGGACCCGCTCGCTGTGCGGCAGCAGCGGACCGAAGCCCTCGCGGAACGCCCCCTCTCCGTTGACCGACAACGCGCCCAGCGTCAGGCCATGAAAGCCGTGCTCGCAGTAGGCGAGGCCAGGCCGACCGGTGTGCATCCGGGCGAACTTGATGGCGGCCTCGACCGTCTCGGCCCCGGAGTTGGCGAAGAAGACCTTGTCCAGATCGCCGGGGGCGGTCGCCACCAGCCGCTCGGCGAGGATGCCGGCGAGCGCCGACACATCCATCTGGACGAGACCGGGAAGTCCGGCATCGAGCACGTCGCGCAGAGCCTGCGTGATCGTCGGGTGATTGCGGCCGAGGGCAAAGACGCCGAACCCCGAGAGGAGATCGAGGTAGCGGTGGCCATCGTCGTCGAAGAGGAAGGGCCCCTCACCGCGCACGTAGTGGCGGTCGAACCCGATCGTCCGCAGCACCCGCACCATCTGCGTGTTGAGATGACGCTCGTGGAGCGCGAAGCGCTCCTGGGAGCGCTGAACGAGCAGGTCCCGGATCCGCGTCGCCACGGGCTACGCGGACCCGGACACCGCGGGCTCCGGGCGCGGATCGAGGGCGCCGGGACGCTCGGGGGACTCGATCGTGACGAAGCGGCGCCAGGTGATGCAGCGCTCCACCCAGTAGATCGCGCGAATGCCGAAGGCCAGGAGTCGGGCCTTCCAGACGGGCCAGGCGAGTGTGCGCGCCATGTGACCCATCACGGCGAGGGACACGTCGCGATACGTTTCGATCTCGGCGCGGGTGTACTCGCGCAGCATCTGGCGAATCCGCGGCTCGTAGCCGCGATCGCAGAAGCGCTGGAGTTCTTCGTGGGTGAACGAGAGATGGTTCACCTCGTCGTCGGCGATCATGCGGATCGCCCGACCCAGCTCCGGGTCGTCGCCGAAGAGCTCTTTCTGCTGATCGACCTCTTCGCGGGCGCGCTGTTCGGTTACCCGCGAATGGACCAGGTATCGCAGGATCTCCTCATCGGAGAGCGGATCGTCACGGCGAAGGCGATCGTGAGAGAGGCCGATGCCCCGCTGCTCGAGGAGCAGGGTGTAGTCGACTTCGAGGGGAACGGTGCACGCGTCGAGCCCGCGCTTGCGCAACAGCGCCTCGAACAGCCGACCGTGTTTGTCCTCGTCGAGGCCGTGGCGCTCCACCTTCGGACG
Source organism: Myxococcota bacterium (assembly GCA_039030075.1). Taxonomy (NCBI): domain Bacteria; kingdom Pseudomonadati; phylum Myxococcota; species Myxococcota bacterium. Next base: position 60,281 of record JBCCEW010000013.1, read on the forward strand.
CAGCGCCTCGTCGCGAATCAACGCGGCGATCCGTCGATTCTCCCAGCCACCCTGGGTCTCGCCCTTCGCAGCCACGCTGCAGAACAGGCGATAGGTCTCGTCGTTGTCCCGAATCTCGTGATAGATCGCCCGAGCCGAAAGCAAGGCGCCCCCCTGTGACGGCGATCCCGCGGCGCCCGCGTCCACCCCGTCGACGTTGCGACGATTCTATCCACCCGCCCCGGGCCGCGCATGGCACACCCGACGGGCGCCTCCCCGGTGTTAGGATGCGGCCCCAACCCGGAAGCGAGGAGAGAGCGATGTTGGTGGTGGCAGGCGTGGTCCGACTCAACCCCGAAAAGCGCGAAGAGGCGATGGTGGCCGCGCGCGAGATGATGACGGCGACCCGCGCGGAAGCCGGTTGCATCTCCTACACCTTCTCCGCCGACCTCGACGATCCGGGCGCCTTCCGGATCTTCGAAGAATGGAAGGACCAGGCTGCGCTCGACGCCCACTTCGAAGCCCCCCACATGGCGACCTTCGCGGCGAAGGTCGGCGGCTTCGGCGTCGAGGAAATGACCGTCCAGAAGTACGAGGTCGCCTCGGTCGGTCCGGTCCGCTAGCCGCGCCCTCGCCCGGCCTGCTCAGCCCCCGGGTTTCTCGACGTACCAGTCCTCGAGGAACAGGTGCAGCAGGTCGCTGCCGAAGAACATGTCCAGTGCCTCGTCGGGCGTGCACACGATCGGCTCGCCGCGACGGTTGAGCGACGTGTTGATCACGCAGGGCAACCCGGTGCGTTGCTCGAACTCCTGGATCAGCCGGTGGTACCGCGGCAGCGTCTCGGCGTGGACCGTCTGGGGACGCGCCGTCCCGTCGACGTGGACGACCTCCGGCGTGCGCTCGGCCCAGGCCTTCGGCAGCTCGAACGCCTGGGCCATGAACGGCGAGGGGTGAACACTGCCGAGATAGTCGGGCGCGCGCTCGGCGAGCACGGACGGACAGAACGGCCGCCACTGCTCCCGGAACTTGATGCGCGCGTTGATCTGATCGGCCGTACCGAGCTTCCCCGGATGACCGAGGATGCTGCGCGCCCCGAGCGCACGCGCTCCCCATTCCATCCGGCCCTGGAACCAGGCTACGACCTCGCCCTGCGCCAGAAGCTCGGCCGCCTTCGCGGGCGCGTCATCCACGCGTTGCCCGGCCACCCCGCGCCGTGCGAGGACCGCCTCGACCTCCGCGTTGCTGAACGAGGGCCCCAGTTGCGCCGTCGAGAGCGGCGCGATCGTCTCGCCCTCCCGCTGCGCCACCACGGCCGCCGCGCCCAGCGCTGTTCCCGCATCGTCGGCCGCCGGCGGCACGAAGAGTCGGTCGACCAGCGGATGGTCCCGGAGGAGTCGGTTGAGCTTCACGTTCAGCGCGCAACCACCGGCGAAACACAGGCTCCGCGTGCGCTCCAGGATGAAGCCGAGGTGATGCTCCACGAGATCGAGGGCGCTCCGCTCGAAGAGGGCCTGAGCCGCGGCGGCCACGTGGATGTAGGGCGCGCCGGCCGCATCGCCTTCCCGCGGCGGTCCGAAGCGGTCCACCAACGCGGTGCCGAAACGTCGCCCTTCGTAGCGGTATTTCTTCGTCGGCCAGATCGCGCGCAGATCGAGGCGGAGATCCCCACGCTGACAGCGCAGGAAGTCGGAGAGATCGGCCTGCGCCGGGTCGCCGTAGGCCGCCATGCCCATCAGCTTGTATTCGCCGTCGTTCACGTCGAAGCCGAGGTAGTCGGTGATCGCCGAGTAGAAGAGACCGAGCGAGTCCGGGCGCTCGATCTGGTGGAAGAGATCGATCTCGCCGCCCGTCGCCGATCCGAAGGAACAGGTGGTCAGCTCGCCACCGCCATCGATGGTGAGGACGGCGCACTCGTCGAAGCCCGAGAAGAGGACGGTCGAGGCCGCGTGGGCCAGCTGGTGGGGCACGTGTTCGATGCGCGTGCGGTCCGGGTCGAAGCCGGCGTCCCGGAGGCTCGCTTCGAGCCGCGCCAGCGGACGCGCCCCGCGATCTCGCCAGCGGAACGGCAGGGCCAGCGCCTTGCTCGGCCGACGCAGGAGGGAGCGGCGCACGAAGCCCCAGCGATGCGCCTCGACGGCCTCGAGCGACCAGGGAAAGGCCACCGCATCGACGTCTTGGGGCCCGAGTCCGGCCTGGGCCAGGACCGCCCGTGCCGCGTCGCCGCACCCCTCTCCCGAAGCGTGCTTCTGCCGGGAGAGCCGCTCTTGCTCGACGGCCGCGACGACCTCTCCATCGACGAGCAGGGCTGCCGAGGGGTCGTGCCCGAAGCTGGCGTTGAGGCCCAGGACGACCACGCCGGGACCCTAGCGAAAGAGCCACCGCGGACACCGCGTCGATCTTCGCCGAGCTGTGAAGCAGTTCATATCTGCGGGCCTCGAGTCTGGGCGAAGTTGAGGTCGTTCCAGAGAAACCCGGAGGGAGGAACGACATGCAGGTCCAGATCACCACCCAGATCCCGCACCCCGGCCCGAAGCCGGGCAGCCAGCGGGCCCAAGATCTCGAGCTCGCCGGGCGCCTTTGCGCGGGCGACGAGAGCGCCTACGACGAGCTCGTGGGGCTCTACCACCGGCGCGTCTTCGCCTTTGCGCTGAAGCGGCTGGGCGACGCCACCGAGGCCGAGGACGTGGCCCAGGACACCTTCTTGCAGCTGTATCGCTCGATCCAGAAGTACGAGGGGCGCTCCAGTCTGCTCACCTGGATCTTCGGCATCGCCCACCACGAAGTCTGCAACCGCTTCCGGCGCCAGCGCCTCGAAACGGTCCCGCTCGAGGATCAGGAGCGCGAGCTGGTCGCGCCGATGCCGGGCCTCGAGAGCACCATCGACGCCCTGCGCCGCCTCGACCGCTGCCACGAGGTCCTGCAGGGCAAGGTCTCGCCGGCCCAACGCCGCGTGTTCGAGTTGCGCTACTGGGGTGCGCGTTCGATCGAATACATCGCCGAGGAAACCGGGAAGAGCCCGGGCGCCGTGCGGATCGGCCTGTTGCGGACGCGCCGCACCCTCGCCGAACAGGCACTGGAGGCACAGCGCCTCGCGAGCTGAACCACGGCCTCCCCCTTGACGCCGGCGCCCGCGAACCGAACAGTGCCGGTCGAGGAGGCCGGACCGTCATGGGACCGATCGCAAAGCTGCAGGTGGGTGAACTCGAGGGCCGCGATCGTGGTGGTCACCTGCTGTTCGCGGGCATCCCCTACGCCGCTCCGCCCACAGGTGATCGCCGCTTCGCACCGCCCGAGCCGCACCCGGGCTGGAGCGGCGTGCGCTCCGCCCGCGCGTTCGGCAAGGCCGCCCCCCAACTCCCCGGCACCGGACTGACCCGGTTCCCCGTCGAGTGGGACGAGGACTGTCTCACCCTCAACGTCTCGACCCCGGCGCTGGACGACGCGGCGCGGCCGGTCCTGGTGTGGATCCACGGCGGCGCCTTCGTCCACGGCAAGGGCGGCATTCCTTGGTACGACGGCGGCTCCTTCGCGGAGCGCGGCAACGTCGTGACGGTGAGCATCAACTACCGACTCGGGGCCCTCGGCTTCGCACAGCTCCCCCTCGACGTGCCCGAGTTCGCGGAAACCGGACGCCTCGGCCTGCTCGACCAGCTCTGCGCGCTGCGTTGGGTGCAGGAGCACATCGCGACCTTCGGCGGCGACCCGAGCCGCGTCACGGTGGCCGGCGAATCCGCCGGGGCGATGAGCATTGGCAACCTGTTGGGCATGCCGGAGGCCCGCGGCCTGTTCCGGGCGGCGATCCTGCAGAGCGGCGCCGCGCGCCACCACCTGACCGAGCCCCTCGGCGCCGAGGTGGGACGCATCTTCCTCGATCAGCTGCAGGCCGACTCGGCGGCGGCGCTGCGCAATGCGCCGGTCGAGGCGATCCTCGAGGCCCAGGGACGCACGCAGGAGCAGGTGGTCAAACACCCGGAAGCCGCACGCGCCGGCATCGGGAGTCTGGCCTACCAGCCGAGTCTCGGCGGTGCTCTGCCCCGCCCGCCCCTGGAGACGATCGCCGACGGAGCGCTCCGCGAGATTCCGCTCCTGGTCGGAACGAACGCCGACGAGACCACGCTCTGGGGCTATCAGGACTTCGACGATGCCCGGCTAGCGCGCCTCGCCGCGAACCTCTTCCCCGACGCCGAGGCCGCCCTCGCCACCTACCGCGCTTCGCGTCCCGGGGCTTCCGCGGGCGAGATCGCAACGGCCATGACGACCGATCAGCTGTTTCGCATCCCGGCATTGCAGCTCTGCGAGACCCACACCGCGGCCGGAGGCAACGCCTTCCTCTATCTCTTCTCGTGGAAGTCGCGGGCGTTCGGCGGAAAGCTCGGCGCGACCCACGCGCTCGAGATTCCCTTCACCTTCCACAACCTCGAGCGACCCGGTGTCAGTGGCTTCCTCGGCAAGGGTCCCACGCCCACGGCCCTCGCCGACCGCATGCACGCCTGCTGGACCGCCTTCGTGCACGGCCAGGACCCGAACTGCGACGCCCTCGATGGGGAGTGGCCCTCCTTCGACCCGAGCCGCGTCCCGACGCAGGAGTTCGGCGACGAGGTCGCCCTTCGCCTCGACCCGAACGGCGACGAGCGTCGGCTCTGGGACGGGCTGCGCTGAGCTAGTGCGGGGCCAGCTCGACCTCGAAGTCGAGCTCGGGCCCGCCCGCACACGCCAACTCGACGGCCGCCGCGGCGTTGCGATGAATGGGGTCGCCCTCGCCTGCGGCTTCGGAGTTCGCCTTCGCCTCGGGCTCGCGGCGCGCTTTCTTTCCACCCAGACCCAGGGCCTTCATCATGGCCTGCCGCCAGTTCTGGCGCTTGCCGGCCCGGTTCTCGTGAAAGCGCTCCAGGTAGGCCGCCGCGACCTCGTCGGCTTCGTGAATTCCGAGCATCTGGGCGTACTGCTGCACGTAGCCGCGCAAGTAGGGCTCGGGCGGCAGCGCCGCGAAGGCCTCGTCCTCGAGCTCGGCGAGCTTTCGGATCTTCGTACGCGACGCCATCGTCTCGAGGCTGTGCCCCTGGAGCTCGCGGCACACGCGCAGGTGACCGGCCGGATCGTCCCCCGTGAAGGCGGGGAGCACCACGTCGCTCGGGCGCTCGGGCGGGCGGACCCGCACGTGCTCCCTGCGCGTCGCGGCGCGACGCTCGGCAAGTCGCGCCGAGGCTTTCGCCGAGAGCGAGACCGGCGCGGGCGCCTTGCGGCGACGCTTGCGCAGGTCGGGATCGAGCAGCGCCTCCACCATCTGGTGAATGCCCTTCGAAAAGGCCGATCCCGGGAAGAGCTGGAGCACCGGCACCTCGCGCTCGACCGCGGCGGGCACCGCCGCATCGGTCAGCAGGGACGCCACGGGACGCAGCACGGCGCCGAGGTGTCCCTCGCAGGCAGCCGCCATTTCCGGTCCCGGATCGTGGCCGTCCTGCTCGACGCGATTCACGACCAGTTCCACCTCGAAGGCGCGCATCGCGGCGCGCAGGCGGTTCCCCGCGTGGACGTCGGTCTCGAGCGCCGCCTCGACCAGCTCGCGCGGCGTCGCGCCGCGGCGACGGGCGTCGTCGAGCACCCGCAGCAGGACGCCCTGCACTTCCGGCTCCTTGGCGACCGCGCGCAGCGACCGGAAGAAGGCCGCCTTCAGGAAGTGATAGGCGTTCTCGATGGCCGGCTTCTCGGGCGTGATCACCAGGACACGCCGGTCCGCGACCAGGAACGCATCGAGGGTGTTGAAGGCGCTGCCCGCGCCGATGTCGAGCACCACGTGGGCGGCGTCGACCTTGCGCAGGTCGCGCAGCAGCTTCTGCTTCTGGGCAAATTTCAGGTTCGCCGCGTCGAGCGGAGAACGCGCGCCCGACAAGAGACGCACACCGGGGACCGACGTGTCGGCGAAGGCGTCCTCGAGCGACGGCACCTTGCCGCGCAGCACGTCCGCCAGGGTGTGGCGGGCCGTCTCGCAGCCGAAGTGCGTGTGCAGGTTCGCCCCACCCAGATCGAGGTCGACCGCGACGACGCGCGGCCCCGACTGGGCCAGGCCGATCGCGAGACTCGAGCTGACGACGGATTTCCCGACCCCGCCCTTGCCGCTCGCCACCGCCCACAGGGTGGGCGCGACGCGCTGGGAGGAAGAAGCCGACTTCGGAGACGATTGCGGTGCAGGCATGGTGGGACTCCTGTGGGAGGAGTGGCCGCACGATCGCCATTCGTGTCGGGCGCACGTGGCGAAACCGCCGCAACGAAGCGGCAAGGCGAACGCAGCTTGCGTCCCGGCTGCGTCCCCACGAACGCGCAAGAGAAGCATTGACGCTTGCGTGATTTCGAGGTCAGCTGGCGCCTCACCTGGGTGCACCGGGTCCCGACGGGAGAATTCACGTGGTATCGAGAATCCTTGGGGTAGGCCTCGCGATCCTGGCCATCGGCCTGCTCTTCGTCTGGGGAGCCGGCAAGGGCTGGTTCGGCAGCCACGAGGGCCCCGGGGAGATCGCCGGCAAGCGCCTCTCCGATGCGCGGGTGACCGCCCGCAGCGAGGCCGACCGGGCCGCGGGCACCGCGCTCGGCGCGCGCCCCAAGCAGGTGTTGTTCGGCGACCTGCACGTACACACGACCTTCTCCTTCGACGCCTTCATGTTCAGCCTGCCGATGGGCGGCGGCGAAGGTGCCCATCCCCCCGCCGACGCCTGCGATTTCGCGCGCCACTGCTCCGGGCTCGACTTCTGGTCGATCAACGACCACGCCTTCTCCATCACCCAGCGCCACTGGCGCGAAACGATCGATTCGATCCGCCAGTGCAACGAGGTCGCGGGCGACCCTTCGAATCCGGATGTCGTGGCCTACCTCGGCTGGGAGTGGACGCAGGTAGGGACGCGACCCGAGAATCACTACGGGCACAAGAACGTCGTGCTGCAGCACCTCGACGACGCGCGCATCCCGACGCGACCGATCGCCGCCCTGCGCAGCGTCAATCTGCCCGCACCCAGCCTGGGACTGGGCGTCGCGGCGCTCGCCGTGGGCGGTCGCATGCACGACCTCGCCTACTACTTCGCGGAACGTACGGGGCGCGCCCTGTGCGACCCCGACACGCCCGTGCGCGACCTGCCCCTCGAGTGCCTCGAAGCCGCGGCCACCCCGGCGGAGCTCTTCCGCAAGCTCGACGACTGGGGCCATTCCTCCCTGGTGATCCCCCACGGCACGACCTGGGGCTTCTACACGCCACCCGGCTCCTCCTGGGACAAACAGCTCGCCGGCTCGATGCACGACCCGGACCGCCAGCGCTTGATCGAGGTCTACTCGGGTCACGGCGACTCCGAGGTCTATCGCGACTTTCGCGCCGTGCGCTTCGACGAAGCCGGCCAACCCGAGTGTCCGCCTCCGACCGACGACTACCTGCCCACCTGTTGGCGAGCGGGGGAGATCATTCGCGAGCGCTGCCTCGCGGCAGGCGAATCGGACGGCGAGTGTGACGAACGAGCCACCACCGCCCGCGCCCACGCCGCCGCGGCTGGCGTGGCCCCACACTTGACGGTTCCCGGCAGCCGACCCGAGGAATGGCTCGACGCGGGCCAGTGTCTCGATTGCAACCAACCCTCGTTCAACTACCGGCCGGCCTCTTCGGCCCAGTACATCGCAGGGCTCGGGAACTTCGACCCCGAGGCGGCCGACGCCAAACCGCGTCGCTTCCGACTCGGGTTCATGGCGTCGAGCGACACCCACTTCGCGCGCGCCGGCACGGGCTACAAGGAGATCCACCGCAGGGGGATGACCGACGCCCAGGACATCGCTGGCGACAACGAGGGCCTCGCCCTCCTCACCGGCGGCGGCAGCGAGGAACCGGTTCCGGTCTCGCGCCCCTTCGACGTCGACGCGCCCGGCTTCAACGTGTTCGAGATGGAGCGCCAGACCTCCTTCCTGGGAACCGGGGGGCTGATCGCCGTACACGCCGCGGGACGCGATCGCGACGCCATCTGGGACGCCATGCAGCGCCGCGAGGTCTACGGCACCAGCGGTCCCCGGATGCTGCTCTGGTTCGATCTGCTGAACCCGCCGGGATCGCGGGGCCAGACGATCCCGATGGGCGGAGAAGCCGAGATGTCCGATGCCCCGGTCTTCCAGGTGCGCGCCGTCGGCTCCTTCCAGCAGAAGCCGGGCTGCCCGGAAGACACCCTCGCCGCCCTGGGAGAGGAGCGGATGGAGCACCTCTGCAAGGGCGAGTGCTACTTCCCCGATGACGAGCGGCGCCCGATCACCCGCATCGAGATCGTGCGGATCCGCCCCCAAACGGCCCCCGGGCAGGAAATGGGGACACGGATCGACGATCCGTGGCGCGTCATCACCTGCGAGGCCGACCCGGTGGGATGCGTCGCCACCGTGCTCGACCCCGAGTTCGCGACGCTCGGCCAGGACGTCCTCTACTACGCCCGGGCCTACGAAGCCGAGAAACCCGCAATCAACGCCGGGAACCTGCGCTGCACCCGGGACGACGCGGGGCGCTGCACCGGGGTCGACCTGTGCGACGGCAGCGAGGGCGACGGCGATTGCCTCGCGCCCCACGCGCCGCGCGCCTGGTCGTCGCCGATCTACCTGGACTTCGCCGCGCTCCCGGAGACGACCGAAGCCCCCTGACCCCGGGTGCGCGGCCGGGGCCCCGCTCGGGCTATGCTGCGGAGGCGCGCCCGGCGCGGACCCCCATGAGCGAAGAATCCGTCCTCGAAGGCCCTGAGCCCCACTACGACCGCGTCGTCTCGGGCTACGCCACCTTCCACCACCCGGAAGCGTTCCGCTGCGAGTGGGGCGGTGAGCTCCCCGAGTTCACCCTCGCCTACGAGACCTGGGGCACGCTGTCACCCGAACGCGACAACGCGATCCTGCTCCACACCGGTCTCTCGGCCTCGTCCCACGCAAAGAGTCATCCGCTGAACACGAGCCCGGGTTGGTGGGAGGAGTTCATCGGCCCCGGCGAACCGATCGACACGGATCGCTTCTTCGTGATCTGCAGCAACCTGCTGGGCGGCTGCTACGGGAGCACCGGGCCCGCGTCGACCGACCCCCGCACCGGTCGCCCCTACGCGACGAACTTCCCGATCCTCACCGTGAACGACATGATCCGCGCCCAGCTCGCGATGCTCGATCATCTGGGCATCGAGAAGCTCTACGCGTCGGTCGGCGCCTCGCTGGGCGGCATGCAGTCGCTCGGCATCGCGGCCCTCGCCCCAGAGCGGGTCGGACGCGTGGTGAGCATCTCCGCCGCCCTGCGCTCCCACCCCCAGTCGATCGCGCTGCGCTTCGTCCAGCGTCAGGCCGTGATGGCCGACGCCGACTGGCGCGACGGCCACTACTACGGGCAGAGCTTCCCGCACCGCGGGCAGAAGATTGCGCGCGAGATCGGCACCATCACCTACCGCTCGGGGCCCGAGTGGCAGGGTCGCTTCGGCCGCGCGCGCACCGATGGCGACGCGGTCCCGCGCCTCGACGAGGACTTCGAGGTGGAGCGCTACCTGGCCTACCAGGGCGAGAAGTTCTGCCTCCAGTACGACGCGAACTCCTACCTCTATATCTCGAAGGCAATGGACCTTTTCGACCTGGGCGAACCCGGCGAGGGCCAGCCCGGGATCGACGCGGTGAGCTGTCCCACCCTCGTCATCGGCGTGACCTCGGACGTGCTCTTCCCGGTCTGGCAACAGCGCGAGCTGGCCGAGGCCCTGCGCAAGAACGGAGCCGCGGTCACCTACGTCGAACTCGACGCACCCTACGGACACGACACCTTCCTGATCGACCGCGAACGGGTGGGCGAAGCCCTACAGGTGCACCTCGACGCCGAGGGCGCCTAGCCCCGACGCCACCTCAAGACCCCCGTGCGACCGGTCGCTAACGAGGGAGCATGCCCAGCCACGCGACGCCCGCGCGCCCCGCCGCGCCCGCCGAGAAGACCGCGCTTCCGCTGCATCTGCTGCGCTGCCCGGCCACCGGGGAGCCGTTGGTCTGGGAGGACGGCGCACTGGTCGCCGAGCGCTCGGGTCACCGCTACCCGGTGCACGCGGGGACCATTCCCCTCTTCGCCGAAGTGCCCGAGACCCGCGATGCGAGCCGGCAACAGGCGCACTACGAGAAGGTGGCGTCCCAATACATCGAGAGCCTCGGCTACGCCCACACCATCGCGTACAACGACTATCTGGATGACGTGTTCCTCGAAGCCCTCGGGCCCGGTCGGCTCGGCACCACTGCCGAACTCTGCTGCGGTCACGGCGAAGCCTTTGCGCTGGTGGGAGACCGCGTCGACGAAGGCCTGGGCGTCGACATCTCGGTCTCCATGCTCGAAGCCGCCGCGGTCCGCGCGCCCGGTCGACTCCATTGGCTCCAGGGGGATGCCACCCGCCTGCCCCTACCCGATGCGAGTCTGGACCACGTGCTGATGTTCGGCGGGATCCATCACGTGAGCGACCGCGCGGGTCTGTTCGCCGAGATCGCCCGGGTGCTCAAGCCCGGCGGGCGCTTCCTCTGGCGCGAACCCGTGAGCGACTTCTGGCTGTGGCGTGCACTCCGCGCCGTGGTCTACCGACTCTCACCGGCCCTCGACCACGAGACCGAACGCCCCCTGCTGAAGCAGGAGACCCTGCCTCCGCTCCGGGACGCCGGCCTCGAACCCGAGACCTGGCGCACCTGTGGGTTCTTCGCGTTCACGGTGTTGATGAACAGCGACGTCCTGGTCGTGAATCGCTGGCTGCGCTTCCTCCCCGGGATCCGCGCGATCACCCGCGCGCTCGCGCGCTTCGACGACGCCTGCTTGCGCCTCCCGGGCCTGGCCGACGCCGGCCTGCAGGTGGTCGGAGCCGCGCGCAAGCCGGGTGAAGCCACTCAGGGGTAGTAGAGCCGCTTCGCCTCGTCGCGCAGAAAATCGCGGTGATCGGGGTGTGCTATCCGGATCAGCTCCTCGCAGCGCTCGCGCACGCTCTTGTCGAGCAGGTTCGCGACGCCGTGCTCGGTCACGATCGTGTCGGCGATCTCGCGCGGGATGGAGACGATCTGGCCCGCATCGAACTGCGGGACGATGGTCGAGACCTCCCCATCCTTCGCCGAGGAGGGCAGCAGCGTCACGGCTCGGCCGCGTTTCGAGAGCGCGGCGCCCAGGTGGAAGGCCAGTTGGCCCCCGAGCCCGCTGTAGATGTTCGCACCGAGGGCGTACACCCCGATCTGCCCGGTGAGGTCGATCGTGAGCGCTCCATTGACCGTCAGCATGTCGTCGTGGCGGGCGATCACGGTGGGATCGTTCGTGTGCTCGAAGGAGCGGAGCTGGTAGAAGGGGTTGTGCTCGATCGTCTCGAAGTCCTCGAGGCTGTTCCCCATGTTGCACGCCACGAAGCGTTCCGGGTGCACTTCCGCGTAGCGGCTGGTGATGATCCCGCGCCGCGCGCGTTCGATCGTCCCCGGGACGGTGAGCTCGCCGAAGTAGCCGAGGTCGTTCGCGTCATCGAAGGCACCGAGCATCATGGCGGCCATCGTGTGCTTCCCGGTGCCGACCTGGATCGTCGCGCCGTCGTGCACCAGGGTCTTCAGGTGCTTCGTGATCGCGCGGTCGAGCTCGGGAAAGCTCGCCGGGTCCGGGTCGGGTGCGCCCAGGCGGGGGCGATCTCCGAGCACGATCGCATCGAGCTGGGAGACGTGGATCCAGCTGTCGCCCCGGGTGAGCGGCATCGCGTCGCTCTGTTCCACGATCACGCGCTTGGCGCGCTTTGCGCTGCTGACCGCGTCCCAGACGGCCGTCCCGACGCACACGTAGCCCCGCTCGTTCGGGGGGGACACGCAGAGCAGCAGGTTGTCGATCGGCCTTCCCTGCCCCTCCCGGTGATCCCGCACCTTGTGCTGACGGATCATGTGGAACGGGTGGAAGTCGATCAGGCGGTTCTCGAGCGCGCGTCGATTGTCCGGCGCCAGGGCGTATTGGACCTGGAGGTTCCAGGCCTCGGCCGCGTCTTCGCGAAACCAGCCCATGTCCGGGATCACGATGCTGCGGATCACGACGTCGCGGAGTTCGGCCTCGCGGGTCGCGAGCACGGCCAGGATCGCGGGCGGCAGATGAGCACTCGGGATCCACACCATCTCGCCGGACTCGACGAGGCCTGCTGCCTGTTCGGGCGACATGATCTTGCGCTCGTACTCTTTGCGCGGATCGACGGAAAGATCGAGCTGTGCCACGGAGCGCCTCCCGCGCCGAGCCTATCACGAGGACTCGACACCGGGACGCTCCGTGGCCCGGTTCGGATCAGGTCTGCACCGGTCCCGGCTCCGACGGAGTGGTCCAGCGCACCTGCTCGAACCAGTCGACCCGTCGCGTCAGCCACATCACTGCGGCGAGCACGACGAAGAGCCCGAGCGAGCCGACGAGTAGGGCGTGGTCCTCGTTGCGCAGGAGCACGTAGAGGTACCCGTAGAGCGAGGCGACGATGCCCCCCATCGCGAGCCCTCGGAGCCGGCGTCCCAGCACGGCTACCGCGTAGCCGGCGATCAGTGTGACGATGCCGGCGGTCGCCACCCCATACGCGAAGGACACCCCGGTGTGTTCGGAGAGCGCCAGTAGCAGGAGGTAGAAGAGGCTCATGGCGGCGCCGAGCAGCAGGTACTGGACCGCGTGGACGCGCACGCCCGCGAGCACTTCGAAGAGCCAGAGGGCCAGGAAGGTCAGCCCGAGGAAGAGCAGATCGTACTTCGCGGCGCGCTCGGAGAGCCGGTAGGGGTCGACCGGCGTGATGAAGTCGACGCCGAAGTGGGACGACGCGACCGCGGCGTGGGGCTCGTTCTCCGAGGTCCATGCCTGGGGATAGCTCCGGCCCAGGGACGACACCCGCCATTCCGCTTCGAACCCGCCGGTCGTCACGCTTCGCTCGGTCGGCAGCCACGCGCCCTGGAAGCTCGGATGGGGCCAGTCCGAGCGGAGCGAGACCTCGGTGTGCGCGCCGAGCGGCGCCACGTAGAGCCCCCCGCTGCCGTGAAGACGCAGCTTCGATTCGAAGGCGACGGCTTCCGGGCTGCGCGGATCGCCGATCTTCGCATGGATGCCGCTCCCCAGGGCCCCGGCGTAGCCGAGCCCCGGTTCGAACTCGAGCTCCCGCCCGCCCCAGCGCAGCTGAACGGGCGCCTGGATCGCACGCGCGTCGGTGATCTTGACCGCGAGCACGGCGCGATCCCATTGGATCTGCTCCTCGGGCACGCGCCAGGTCGAGAAGTCGGGCGGGTCGAACTGACCGCCGAGGGCCAGCGCTCCGCTGTAGACGGGCACTTCGAAGATGCCGCGCTCCCGCACCTCGCCTTCGACGGCCCCGTCGATGCGCAGATCCTTCGCGAGGAAGGTTGCGTGGCGCGGGTAGGTCCGTACCCGCCGGGTCCCATCGGGCGCCGTCTCGACGCTGCGCAGCTCGTAGGGCACCACCAGATAAGGCCCTTCGACGACCTGGTTGCCACCCCATTTCTGACTGACCTCGTGGACCGCTTCGGATCGCCGCAGCTGCCGCTCCTCGATGAGCCCGCGGACCAGACTCACCGGGATATGAAGCACGAGAATCAAGAAACCCAGCGCCAGCACCCGGAGCAGATGGGACTGCGCGATCGAATCGAACCCTGTGGACATCGCCACACCTCCGTGTCACCCGAGCACGAAGAGACACCGAGTCCGCGCAGAGAGTTCCCCGTGGCGTGGCGCGCCCGGGCAAACGGTGTGCGGCTCAGTCGGGTCGATGGCGACCGAAGGCGATGCTCGCCGCCATTCCCAGCGGCGCGAGCAACAACACCCCGGTGACGGGCAGCAGCGGCCGCTCGCCGAAGAAGCCCAGCGGAGCGGGCGGCGCAGGCACCAGCAGCTGACGCGGTGCGGGCGTCACCCGCACGAGCCCCTCGGCCTCGAGCACGAAGTGGGCGTCGCCAACGAGCACCGAGCGTTCGCCCTCGGCGCCGAAGCGTTCGTACGCCCCCGAATCGCTGCCCTGGCCCTGATCGGAACCATCGGCCCCGAACCGCAGCACGCGCTCGCTGTCCGGGTAGGCCACCTCGAGCACGTCGTCCGAGAACTGGAGACGCACCTGTCCAGGCGGAGCGAAGCGCCAGGCCCGAATCGGCGTTCCGTCGCTCGCGTAGGCCTGGATCTCGAAGCGCTGCACCGCGACGAACAGGGTGGCGTCGGGTGCCGCCGCGATCGCGTGGGGCGCCACGAACCAGGGACGCGCCAGGGTGGCGCTCCGAAACTGTGACGCGGACCACGCGCCTACGATGAGCGCGACCACCGCAACGCCGGCGGACAGAGCGGAGAGCACCTTTGCAACGGGCCGGGACACGGGGGGCACCCTAGCCAGCACGCGCTTCCGCCGCACGGCCCGGCACGCGGCTATGCTTCGCGGGCCCGCACCCGGAGAGTCTTCGATGCCCCTTCCCCTCGCCCCGTTCGGATCGACCGGTCACAGCAGCTCCCGCGTGATCTTTGGCGCCGCTGCGCTCGGCGCCATGAAGCGCGAACGCGCCGATGCGCTGCTGGCGATGCTCCTCGAACACGGGGTCAACCACATCGACACCGCCGCCTCCTACGGCGACTCGGAGCTCTGCCTCGCCCCCTGGCTCCGCGAGCACCGCGACGCCGTCTTTCTCGCCACGAAGACCGGAGCCCGCGATGCCGCAGGTGCCCGCGAGAGCCTGCACCGCTCGCTCGAGCGCCTGGGGGTCGAATCCGTCGACCTGATCCAGCTCCACAACCTCGTCGACCCGACCGAGTGGGAGCAGGCGCTGGGCACCGGCGGCGCACTCGAGGCGTTGATCGAAGCCCGGGACCAGGGCCTCGTGCGCTTTCTCGGTGTCACGGGCCACGGCACCCGCACCGCCGAGATGCACCTGCGCAGCCTCGAGCGCTTCCCCTTCGACTCGGTGCTCACGCCCTACAACTACACGATGCTCCAGAACGCCGAGTACGCGGCCGACCTCGAGCGGCTCCTCGACGTCTGCGCCGAGCGCGGTATCGCGGTCCAGACGATCAAGTCCGTGGCACGACGCCGCTGGGCGCCCGAAGAGAAGCGGCGCTTCAGCTGGTACGAGCCCCTGCTCGACCCGGCGGCCATCGAGCGGGCGGTCCGCTTCGTGCTCGCGCGCCCCGGGCTCTTCCTCAACACCTCGAGCGATGCGCGCATCCTCGAGACCACGCTCGCAGCCGGCGCATCGGCGGGCGAGGCCCCGTCCGCCGACGCGATGGCCGCCGACGTCGCCGCGCATGCCATCGAGCCGCTCTTCGTGCGCGACGTCGCCGAGACGACCGACGCGTTCTTCTAGGCCGCCCTTCCCTGCTCGGGCGGGACGAGCTGCACTCAGCCGCGCGCGATCATGCGGTGGGCCCGCTCGAAGAGCCCGAGCGTCGAGGCGTGGAGCAGATCGCCCGTCGCCTTCGGCGCCTTCCCCGCGCAGGCGCGAGCGTGGGTGCCCTCGAGAATGATGCCGAGCTTGTAGCAGGCAAGGACGCCGTACCAGGCGATCTCGTCGACGCTGCGACTGGCGCGCTCGCCGTAGTGAGCGACCAGGGCATCGGCGTTCGGCATGCCGTCCCACTGCTCGAAGCGCACCGCGGCCATCGAGGGGTACTCGGGGTCGTGCCAGGTGGCGAGCAACCAGCCCAGATCGAGGAGCGGATCGCCCACCGTCGAGAGTTCCCAATCGACGATCGCCGCGAGCTCGGGACCGGTGGGGGAGTACATGACGTTCGCCATGTGATAGTCGCCGTGGAGGATGCCGGGCTGGAACGTTCGCGGCCGGTTCTCGTCCAGCCACCGCGCGACGGCGTCGACGCCCGGAATCTCGGGCCCGGGGTAGCCCTCGAACTCGCTGTAGCTGTCGAGCTGGGCCTGCCAGCGCGGCACCTGTCGCTCGAGGTAGCCCTCGGGCTTGCCGAAGCCGGTCAATCCCTTCTCGAGATAGTCGACGTTTCCGAGGGCGACGATTCCATCCACCAGGGCGAACGCCATCGCACGTCGCACCGCCGGGTCCCCGGCGTGGAGTGACGGCAGACCCTGGGTCGGATTGAAGCCGTCGATCGGCTCCATCAGGTAGAAGGACGCCCCGAGGATGTCCTCCTCCGGCGCCGCCGCGATCAAGCGCGGGTGCGGCACGTCGGTGTCGGCGAGGGCCGCGAGCACGCGCGCCTCGCGGCGCATGGTCTCGTTGCTGTTCTTCCGCAAGTGCGGCGGCGGCCGACGCAGCACGTAGGCGCGTCCGTCTCGCACGAACCGGAGCAGCACGTTCTGGGTGCCACCGGCGAGGGAGGTCACGTCCTCCAGCGGCCCGCTTCCCAGGCCCTGGGTGTCCATCCATTCCGTCAGACGCGCGAGGTCGACCACGGCCGGGTCGACGAGGGGGATCTCCGCCACGTTCGGGTGGGTACCCGAGCCGCAGGGGTGCCGTCAATCCTGGGCAGGCGCCTCGGGGGCCGGCAGCGCCGGCGCCGGTTCGCGGAGGCGCTCGAGCAGCCACTCGGCGTAGAGGTGCAGGCGATGGTCGCGGCGCCCGCGCCGATGCAGGTCGGCGTGGAGTCGTGCCAGCGGGTGGCGCAGCGGGACGTCGAAGGGCTCCTGCCCTTCCGCGAACCAGCGGCCGATGGGAACCCCGAAGCCCTTCTTCGCGCGGGTGGTGATCGGACGCGGCAGCCACGGCTTGACCGCCTGCTTCAGCACCCATTTCGTGTGCTTGCCATGGAGCTTGTAGCGAGCCGGGATGCGGCGCACGAGATCGACGAGGGCGATGTCGAGGAACGGTGAACGCACCTCCAGTCCGTGCTGCATGCTCGCCCGGTCGACCTTCGGAAGGATGTCGTCCTGAAGGTAGAGGCGCGTGAAGAACTGGAGCGTGCGATCGACGTCCGACAGGCCGGGCGCGCTCTCCCAGGCCGCGATCGCCTCAGCGTAGAGATCCTCGGGCTCGATCGGCGCGGCGAGCCGTTCGGCGACCTGCTTCGCCTCGAGCGGACCCATCCAGACGGCGTTCCAGAGTGCTGGCGGATACGAGAGCCCGCGAAGCGTGCGATCGACCTTGAAGCCGAGGGCCAGGTTGCGGTGCGACGTGGGCAGGCGGGTCGCGAGCATGCGAATCGCCGCGTGGATCGGCCGCGGAACCCAGCGCGCGTAGCGACGCGCCCAGCCCAGGGCCCGGAACGGGTCGTAGCCCGCGAAGAGTTCGTCCGCGCCGTCTCCGGACAAGGCCACCGTCACCTCGCGACGCGCCCAGGCGCACAGGACCGAGGTGGGCAGCAGCGACGGATCGACGAAGGGCTCGTCGAGACGCGCGGCGAGGTCGGGCCAGATCTCGGCCGCGTGCTCGGCGGTGAAGAGCGAGGTCGCGTGCTGGGTGCCGACGAAGGCGGCGGCGGCTTCCGCGTGCCCCGACTCGTCGAAGCTCGGGTCCTGGAAACCGATCGAAAAGCTGCGCAGCGACCCGAACTTCGAGAGCGTCTGCGCGGCGAAGGCGATCGAAGTCGAGTCGATCCCGCCCGAGAGGAACACGCCGATCGGGACGTCGGCGACCAGCCGCCGCTCGACCGCCGCGAGCAGGCGCTCGCGCAGGGGCTCGAGGGTCGACTCGTCGAAGTCGTCGCCGACGGGCTCCTCCGGCTCGAGCAGGAACTCCCAGTAGCGACGGATGCTGGGCGTCTTCCCCTCGGCATAGCGGAGCATGCAACCCGCCGGGAGCTTGTGGACGTCGCGGTAGATCGTGTGGGGCGCGGGCGCGTATCCGTAGGCGAAGTACTTCTGCAGCCCTTTCGTCGAGGGCTCCTGGCCAACGCTCGGGTGCATCAGCAGGGCGCTCGCCTCCGATGCGAACGCGAAGACGCCCGAACGGAACGACCAGTAGAGCGGCTTCTGCCCGAAGCGATCGCGGGACAGCCAGAGCTCTTCGCGGTCGCGGTCGTAGAGCGCGAACGCCCACATGCCGTTCAGCTGTTCGAGCAGGGTCTCGCCCCACTCGCGGTAGCCGTGCAGCAGCACTTCCGTGTCCGAGTGGTCCGACTGGAAGCGGTGGCCGCGCTCCTCGAGCCGCCTGCGCAGCTCGGCGTGGTTGTAGATCTCGCCGTTGAACACGATCCCCAACCGACGATCGGCGGTCCACATCGGCTGGAAGCCGGTCTCGGGATCGATCACGGCGAGGCGCCGGTGGCCGAGGTGGACCGGGCGCTCGGGATCGGACCAGAGGCCCTCGTCGTCGGGACCGCGGTGCGCGAGCGCGCGCGTCATCCGCGCCACGGGCTCGGGCGGCCCGCCCCAGGCTCCCGTGATGCCGCACATCAGGCGGGCTCGTCGGAGTCGAGATTCAGCGACTGCTTGATCGAGTAGGGACGCTTCGCCTGCGACTCGTAGTAGGTCCGCACCAGCAGCTCGGCGAGCAGCCCCATCAGGATGCTCAGCACGCCGGTGATGAAGGCCATCACCGACAGCAGGGGCAGCGGCGTCTGGATGAACGAGGTCGCGTCGAAGAACTTCCGGTAGAAGGCGAACCCAGCCGAGGCGAAGGAGATCCCCCAGCTGATCAGACCGAAGCCGCCGAAGACGTACATGGGCCGCGTCGCGTAGCGCCCGAGGAACTGGACCACGAGCAGATCTAGAAACACCTTGGCGATCCGCTCGAAGCCGTACTTCGAGGTGCCGTGCGCACGCGCCCGATGGTTCACCTCGATCTCGGTGACGCGGGCGCCCATCCAGGTGGCGTAGATCGGGATGAAGCGATGCATCTCGCCGTAGAGACGCACCGACTCGATCACCTCGCGGCGGTAGGCCTTCAGCGAGCAGCCGTAGTCGCGCAGGGCGACCCCGGTGACCCAGGAGATCCACCGGTTCGCCACGCGCGAGACCCAGACGCGACCGCGGTCGTCGTGACGATCGCGACGCCAGCCCGACACGACGTCGTAGCCCTCCGCCAGCTTGTCGAGCAGGCGCGGAATGTCGTGGGGGTCGTTCTGGCCGTCCCCATCCAGGCCGACGATCACGTCGCCACGCGCGTGTTCGATGCCCGCCATCATCGCGGCGGTCTGACCGAAGTTGCGCCGGAAGCGGATGACCTTGATCGAGTCTTCCTTCGACGCCAGCTCGGCCAGGATCTCCGGGCTGCGATCGGTGCTGCCGTCGTCCACGAAGAGGATCTCGAACGGCGCGGTCAGACCCAGCAACGCATCGGTGAGCTCCTCCGCCAGCGGCAGGAGGTTCTCTTCCTCGTTGTAGACCGGGACCACGACGGACAGCATCTGCGACCTCGCCCTTTCCATCGGTCCGAAGGGCGCATCGGTTGAGTGAAACCACTACAGCTAGGTGCCCGAGATCCCGATGGTTTCTCGCATGGGAGCCGAGGCCGCCGAAGCCCCGCGCAGGCGCTGGATCGAGCTCGCGGCCTGGGCGGTGGGCGTGCTCGTCTGGGTCGGGATCGCTGCAGCCGCCCTCGGCCCCGAGTACCTCCCCACCCACGACGGCCCCCAGCACCTCTGGTCGGTCCATGTGGCCCAACACCTCGAGTCCCCGCAGCGCGGCTGGAGCGACTGGCTGGTCGCCGGAGCCCCGATCACCAGCCAGGGCTACGCGGCCGTCTTCGCCCCGCTGAACCGCTGGCTCGACTGGCCCGACGCCCACCGCGCCACCCTGGCCGTGCTCGCGGTCCTGTTCGCCGCCGGCGCCTTCGGCTGGGCGCGGAGCCTGCACCGCGATCGCGTGTGGCTGGGAATTGCCTTGTCGGGCGTGGCGTTTGGCTGGACCTTCTACATGGGATTCCTCGCGTTCTACGCGGCCACCGGCGCCGCCTTCGCGTTGCTCGGCTGGGCCTTCGCGCGTCCGCGAGACAGCCGCCTCGAAACCGCCGGCCTGGCGCTCGGGCTCACCGCGGTCGCCTGGCTTCACCTGGTCGCGGCGTTCCTCGCCGGGGTCCTGCTCGCGGCGCTGCTCTGGTTCCGTGCCGCGCCCGACGCCAAGGGAGCGGCCGTGCTCCGCATCGCCGGCCTGGCCCTGCCGGGAGCGCTACTGACCGGTCTGCTGCTGTCCTCGGGTTGGGATCAGCTGACCGATTGGAACGCGGGCCCGGCAGACGCCGCCAGTCGGTTCGCCCCCTGGTGGTGCGCGGGACGCTGCTTCGCCGCGGGACCGGCCTGGCGCGCCTGGCCGCTGACCGGGCTGGCGCTGGTCGGTCTCGCCCTCGCCGCGACGCGCGTGCGGCGCGCGGGTGCGACGCCCGAGGACCGTGCGCTCTGGTGCGGAGGCGCTCTGCTCTTCGGGTGTGGCGTGCTGCTGCCCCTGGACCTCGCCGCCTGGGACTTCTTCTCGCCGCGCTTCCTGCCCTTCGGCGTCGCCGCCCTGCTGCTGACACTGCCCCTCGAACGCTGGCCGACTCGCCAGCCGAGCATCGCCGTCGCCTGCAGCGTTTTCGCATTGAGTGCGACCGCTTGGAGCGCTTCATTTCACGAACGACTCGAAGCCGAGGGCGCTGCGGTCTGGGCGGGCGTGCAGCAACCCCTGGAGCGACGCGGGCCGCGGCTGCCGATCGTGTTCGCGTCGGGCGCTCGCTCGCAGCAGGCGACCGACGGGCCGGTTCCCTTCGCGTTGCCCTGGGTCAATCTGGGTCAGCTCTACGCGACCAGCCAAGGCGGCATCACGCCCTACGGCTTTGCGTTGAACCCGAGCCTGCACCACGTGTTGGTGCGGGACGACGCCGCCGCGCGCCTGCCCGCGGCCGTGGACCGCGGCTACGTGGGCGATCTCACGCGCACGCCCCGGGGAGACGACCCGGCCTACCGGCGCGCGCTGTTGACCCACCTGGCTTCCCAGGCGGTCGGTTTCGAGGACGTCGTGTTCGCCGGTCGACCCGAGGAAGCCGATTGGCTCGCTCGACTCGGCTTCGTGGAAGACTGGCGCATGGGAGGCGTCGCGGTCGCCCGCTTCCGCGGCTGCGCTCTCGAAGTGGAGCTCAGCCCCGGCGCCTCGGCCCATGGCGTCGTGGGCGTGGGGTGGTTCCCCTCGCTGCATCCCGTGCGCGAGATCCGCCCGGGGCCGATGCATCGCACCCCCGACGGCGGCCACCGGGTCGTCGTGCGCGAGGGCTGCGGACCGGTCTGGGTGCGGCTGCACGCCCCCGACGCCGCCTGCGCGGGCGCCGACCCCGAAGGGCGGCTCCTCGCACCTCCGGGCCGCGAACCGCGACGGGTGCGCTGCCGACTGGCCGACGAACCCAGCGAACCCCGGGACCCCAGCGAGGCGGCGACCGGGCCGACCACCGCCGCCCGCTGAACTTCGAGCGGGCGCGAGCGTGGACAGCGCGGTCCCGGATCGCCCATCCTGACGCCTCACATCGGGCCGCTCGCTCGGGTCGCGGTCTTCGGGAGGACGGAATCATGGGTCGACGACTCTTCGGCTTCGGTGTCTCGCTCGCAATGTGCTTCGGCCTCTCGTGCGCTCCGGCGACGCAAGCTCCCGAAACGCCCGACGCGCCGACGGCGCCGCAGCTGTTCAGCGGGCTCGGCGATCAACACCACCCGATCACGACGACCAGCGAGACCGCGCAGGCCTACTTCGATCAGGGGCTGATCCTGGTGTTCGGCTTCAACCACGAGGCGGCGATCCGTTCCTTCGAAGCGGCGCTGGTCGAGGACCCGGGTTGCGCCATGTGCGCCTGGGGCATCGCACTCGCCCTGGGCCCGAACATCAACGCCCCCATGGGTCCCGACGCCGAGCGCCAGGCGTTCCTCGCGGCGCAACGCGCGCAACAACTCGCGGCGGGCGTCAGCGATCGCGAGCGCGCCTACATCGAAGCGATCCAGCCGCGCTACGGCGCCGAGCCCCTCGAGGACCGCAGCCCGCGCGACCGCGCCTTCGCCGACGCGATGGGCAAGCTCCACGAGGCCGACCCGGCCGACACCGACGCGGCGACGCTCTATGCCGAGGCGTTGATGGATCTCACCCCGTGGAACTACTGGACCGACGAAGCGGAGCCGCGGGAACACACCGAAGAAGTCCTCGACCTGCTCGAGGGCGTACTCGCGGTGCAGCCCGACCATGTCGGCGCGAACCACTACTACATCCACGCCGTCGAGGAGCACTTCCCCGAGCGCGGCGTCCCCGCCGCCGAGCGCCTGGGCGGCCTGGCGCCCGAGGCGGGACACCTCGTCCACATGCCGTCCCACATCTTCTGGCGGGTGGGTCGCTACGACGAAGCCACCGAGCTGAACCGCAAGGCCGCCGCGGCCGACGAGGCGTTCTTCGCGACCTGTCGCGCCGGCGTCTTCTACCGCGCGCTCTACTACCCCCACAACATCCACTTCCTGTGGGCCGCCGCGGCGGCCCAGGGCCAGAGCCAGGTCGCGCTCACGAACGCCCGCAAACTCGAAACCCGTACTGCCGATCAAATGGCCCAGTTCGACTTCCTCGAGGAGTTCTCGACGGTGCCGATGCTCACCCTTGCGCGCTTCGGGCGCTGGGACGAGGTGCTCGGCGTGCCCCGGCCCGACGCGAGCCTCGTCTACCTGACCGGCGTCTGGCACTACACGCGCGGCCTGGCCCAGGTGCGCCTGGGTCGCCCGGACATGGCGCGCAGCGAGCTCGAGCAGCTGGTGGCGGCCGCGCAGTCCGAACGCGCCGCGGGTCTGATCGTTTCCGGCGGCGTGGCGTCGGTGGCAGCGCTGCTCGAGGTGGGGCGCGCCCACCTCGCGGGCGAACTCGCGGCCGCGGGCAAGGACTACGACTCGGCGATCGCCCAGCTCACGGCGGCCGTCGATGCGCAGGACGCGCTCGCCTACATGGAGCCGCCGCCGTGGTACTTCCCGACGCGTCAGGCCCTCGGCGCGGTGCTGCTCGATGCCGATCGCGCCGCCGAGGCCGAAGCCGTCTACCGCGTCGACCTCGAACAGTACCCGCGCAACGGGTGGTCCCTCTTCGGTCTCGCCCAGAGCCTGCGCGCCCAGGGCAAGACCGCCGAGGCCGAATGGGCCGAGAAGGGACATCGCGAAGCCTTTGCGAAGGCCGACGTGACCCTGCGGGCGTCGCGCTTCTAGTTCGTCCCCGGGGCACGCGCCCGGGGTCCCAGCGAGCGAGCGCTAGACGAGTCCCCACCGCGCAGCGACCACCGCTCCCGCGATCGAGAGCGCCCAGGTCGCGCCGGTGACGGCCGCCCACGCCCCGAAGCCGCCGGTGAGGCGCTGCTCTCGCCGCAGGGCGAGGACGCTGAGCGTCGCCGTTACCAGCACACCCAGCGCCGCGAGCCACGCGCGGTCGCGCACCGCGAGCACGAGCAGCGGCGCCAGGAACGCGATCGCGTGTCCCAGCAGGACCAGGCCGATCGGCCACAGGGTCGGCTCGCGCACGAACGGCAGCACGAGTCGATCGATCCAACCCTCGCCGCGGAAGGGATCGCGGCGCAGCTCGGTCACTCCGGCGCTCCGTTCAAGCGGTGTCCGGTTCGATCAGGAGTGTCGGCACGCCGCAGGTTCCGCTCTTCACGGTCAACACGCGCGTCCCGGGCTTCCGGCCCTTCCGCACCTCGGAGACCTCGATCCCCGCCGCGCTGAGTCGGGCGTGGGCGGCATCCGCGTCGGGGACCCGCCAGGTCATGCCCCAGAGTCGATCCGTGTCTCCCAGCGCCGATGCGTTCTCGAGCGGATGCGCGATCTCGACGGTCACGCCGCCGACGCGGAAGAACATGAGGCGCATGCCCCACTGGGGAAAACTCTTGTCGAGTGCGAGGCGCAGGCCGAGCCCGTCGCCGTAGAGCTGAATCGCCGCTTCCGGGTCCGCCGTCTGGACCACAGCGTGATCGATCCCCGAGATGCAGCTCGCCTCGGCATCGACCGCCGTCGACTCGGGAAGCATGTCGGCGGGCGAGAGATGCTCGATCCCGAAGAGCAACACGCCCCGCGTGTGTTCGAGGGGCAGCGGTACGCGCCGCCAGCGCCGGTACACACCCGAGTCCGAGTCGCGGCCCATGCCGGGTTCGACTTCGGCCGGCGAGAGGCCGCGCTCGGTGAGCGTCGCGTGGCAGGCGTCGGCGTCGGCCGTCCCCAGCGCGAGCCCGATCGGGCCCTCCCCCACCGCATCGAGACGCTGGCGCAGCAGACTCGCCGTGTGCCCGGGGCCCTCGGGTGCCAGCAGCTCGAGATAGGTATTCCCGAGCCGGAAGAGCGTGTTCGCGGACCCCTGACCGGGGTGCTCTCCGCGCCAGGCCGGCCGACGTCCGAAGAGCGTCGCGTAGTCGCGGGTCGCCGCGTGGAGGTCGCGAACCGCCAGGATCACATGGTCGAGGGTGTCGAACATGGGTCCAGCATAGCCGGACCTCAGCCGGCGGAGCGGTCCACCTCGAGCGCCTCGCGTGAGGCGACGAGTGCGCGCGCCACCCGCTCGGCCACCGCCTCGACGCCCTCGCTCGAACGCAGGAGATCGTTGCGCACCTCGATCTCGAGATACGGCACCCCATGGGCGCGACCGTGGCGCGACGCGGCGTAGATCAACCCGGCGTAGCCCGAATAGGGTTCGTTGCGCGCAACGCGAAACCCCTGGGCACCCAGCGCTTCCGCAAGCCCCTCGGCCCAGTCTTCGTGCGCATCGAACAGGACGCCGAGCTCCATCTCGCGGGCGTGACCGTCGAACTCGGGCGTGAACGAATGCACCGAACAGAGCCACGGCGTGGGCGGCGTGCGGACCTGCTCCGCGAGCATCGCGTCGAAGGCGGCGTGGTAGGGCTCGAAGGTGCGCCGGGCGCGCTCGGCCCGCGCTTCGGGCGGGAGGCCGCGGTTGAACGCGAGCGCCTGTCCCGCCACCGTGTCGACCACGAAGCTCTCCTCGTCCGGGCCGCGATTGGGATCGCAGACCAGGCGCGAGAAGGTCGAGAGCACGGCGGGGCTGCCGGTGAGCTGGGCGAGCGCTCGGGTGAGGTCTCCCGCCCCGATGTCCCATCCCCAGTGGTCGGCGGCGAGCGCGGCTTCGGTCGCTGACAACCGCAACCCATCCAGCGCGCGGCCCGCATGCTCACAGCTGAATGCGAAGAGTGCGTCCCTGGCACCGGTGATGCGCTCGAAGGCGGCGCCCGAGGAGTACGGGAGGTTCACGACAGGGGTGTAGCGAGGTCGACGGCGAGAAGCCGGCGGGCGCGTGGGCGGCGGTGCACCGGCCCGGGCACGACGGGCCCTCGCCGCGACGGAACGGTACGCTGCCGCGACGCGCAGGAGGGTTCCGATGTCCCTGGCCATGACGAAAGCCGATCGTGACGCGTTCCTCGCCGACGTCCATGTGGGCGTGATCGGCATCGAGCAGGCGGGTGCTCCGCCGTTGATGGCGCCGATCTGGTACGACTACGCGCCGGATGCCGGGCTCTGGGTGCTGACCGGCCCCGACTCGCTCAAAGGCCGCGCGATCGCCGCGGCGGGCCGCTTCAGCCTCGTGGCGCAGGTCGAGGAGCCGCCGGCCTATCAGTACGTGAGCGTCGAGGGACCGGTGGTCTCGACCGAACCCGCCGATCTCGAGCGGGACACCCGGCCGATGGCGCGCCGCTACTTCGGCACCGAGCTCGGGGACCTCTACGTGAAGTCCCAAGCGAGCGACACGTCGGTGCGGATCACCATGCGCCCCGAGACGTGGCGCACGGTCGACTACCGCAAGCTGACCCTCGCCTGAGGCGCGCCCTGCCCTCGTACCGCTCGCTCTTCTGGGTCCTCGGCGGTCTCTTGACCGTCGAATTCGTCGTGCTGGCCATCGATCCGGTGTCACGCTCCACCTGGTTGATGGAGAACGTGCTGGTGTTCGCCCTCGTCGGAGTTCTGGTGGCGAGCTACCGACGCTTGCCGCTGTCGCGCGTCTCCTACACGCTGATCTTCCTGTTCCTGGCGCTGCACGAGGTCGGATCCCACTACACCTATTCCCTGGTGCCCTACGACGAGGCCTGCCAGCGCTGGTTCGGGTTCTCGCTGAACGAGGCACTCGGCTTCGAACGCAACCACTTCGATCGCCTGGTCCACTTCAGCTACGGATTGCTGCTCGCCTACCCGATCCGCGAGTTCTTCCTGCGCGTCGCCGACGTGCGCGGTTTCTGGGGCTACTTCCTGCCCCTCGATCTCACGATGTCGTCGTCGATGATCTACGAGCTGATCGAATGGGCCGCGGCCGAGATCTTCGGCGGCGAACTCGGAGCGGCGTACCTCGGGACCCAGGGAGACATCTGGGACGCCCACAAGGACATGGCGCTGGCGAGCCTGGGGGCGTTGATCGCGATGGCCGTGACCGTGGGGGTCAACCGACACCTGGGACGCGACGTCGCCGCCGAGTGGGCGGAGAGCTTTGCGGTCAAGCACCCGGAACCGCTGGGTGAAGAGGCGATCGACCGAGGCGGCGCCCCCTGATCCCACGTTCCAGCCGTCAGGGACGAGTCGCCCAGGGGAGTTTTCGGCGACGCAGACCCTCGCACACCTTTCGGGGTCCGCGGGCGAGTGGTAGGAAACCGTTCGGAGGATCTCGCCATGCAACGCCTCGTGCTCGGTCTCGTCGTGCTTCTGGTGCTCGCCCTGGCCCTCGTCTACGTCGCCGGCACCGGCGTCTTCGGCGACGCGACCTACGCGGGGTCGCCCGAAGCCCCGGCGGTCGCACCCGAGACGGTCGCGGCCCGCGCGGCCGCGATCCAACAGGCCGGCCAGGACCTCGGAATCGCCCGGCCGAAGCAGATCCTGTTCGGCGACCTCCACGTCCACAGCACCTTCTCCTTCGACGCCTTTCAGCTGAGCCTGCCGATGGCCGGCGGCGACGGCGCCCACCCGGTCGCCGACGCCTGCGACTACGCGCGCCACTGCTCGGGCCTCGACTTCTGGTCGATCAGCGACCACGG
Source organism: Myxococcota bacterium (assembly GCA_039030075.1). Taxonomy (NCBI): domain Bacteria; kingdom Pseudomonadati; phylum Myxococcota; species Myxococcota bacterium. The sequence goes on from JBCCEW010000013.1 coordinate 87,128, forward strand.
CATCACCCTGACGCCGCGCGCCTGGAGCGAGACGATCGACTCGATCCGCCAGTGCAACGCGGTGGCCGGCGACGCCGCCAACCCGGATCACGTCGCCTATCTCGGCTGGGAGTGGACCCAGGTCGGCACCACGCCGGAGAACCACTGGGGCCACAAGAACGTCGTCCTCCGCGACCTCGCCGACGATGCGATCCCCACCCTCCCGATCACCGCCGGCACCCCGCCCGGGCGCGGCGACCTCGAGGACTTCCAGGTCTCGCCCTTCCTGCTGGGCTTCCTATCCCTGGGCGCCCACGCGAACGGGGGCTCCGACTTCGTGCGCTTCATGACCGAGACCACCGGGATCCCCAACTGTCCGGCGGACGTCCCGGTGCGCGAACTCCCCGACGACTGCCGCGAGGCGGCCCCGACGCCCGGCATCCTGTTCGCGAAGCTCCGCGAATGGGGCCTCGCATCGATGGTGATCCCCCACGGCACCACCTGGGGCTTCTACACCCCCTCCGGTTCGTCGTGGGAGAAGCAGCTCACGCCCGAACATCACGATCCCGACCAGCAGCGGATCATCGAGGTGTTCTCGGGGCACGGAAACTCGGAGGAGTACCGCGACTTCCGCGAGGTCGTCTTCGAAGCCGACGGCACGCCGGTGTGCCCGGCTCCTACTCGCGACTTCCTGCCCTCGTGCTGGCGCGCCGGCGAGATCATCGCAACGCGCTGTCTCGACGAGGGCGAGTCCGTCGAGGAGTGCGAGAGCCGCGCGGCCGAAGCACGCCGGCTCTTCCTCGAGACCGAGTTCAATGGCGGCAAGGTCGTGGTGGGCAAGACCTCCGTCGCCGACTGGCAGGACGCGGGCCAGTGCCGCGACTGCTTCCAGCCCTCGTTCAACTACCGCCCGAAGAGTTCGGTCCAATACATCCTCTCGCTCGAAGACGCGGACAGCGATCCCGAGCGATTCCGTTTCGGCTTCATTGCATCGAGCGACAACCACTCGTCGCGGCCCGGCACCGGCTACAAGGAAGTGTCGCGCGCCGAGTTCACCGAGGCTCGGTTCGGTTCGTTCGTGGACACGCCGATCGGAACGCCGATCGAGCGACCGCCCGAGTCGCGCGCCCGCCCCTACACGCCAGGACCGGGAGACACGCCCTTCGCCGGCTTCGAGACCGAGCGCGGCGCCTCCTTCTTCCTGAACGGCGGCCTCGCCGCGGTGCACGCCGACGGACGCGATCGCGACGCGATCTGGCAGGCCCTCGATCGCAAGGAGGTCTACGGCACCAGCGGCCCGCGCATCCTCTTGTGGTTCGACCTCTTGAATGGGCCCGACGGCCCCGCCCCGATGGGCTCGGAAGCGCGCCTCGGCGAGCCGCCGATCTTCCAGGTGCGCGCCCAGGGCTCCTTCGAGCAGAAGCCCGGCTGCCCGGCGGATGCGCTGGATGCCCTCGGTGATCGGGTCGACCGGCTCTGCCAGGGCGAGTGCTACCACCCGAGCGACCAGCGCCGATCGATCACGCGCATCGAAGTCGTCCGCATCCGGCCCGGATCCGACGGCGACGTCGGAGACCGCATCGAGGACCCGTGGCGCGTGCTGCCCTGCCGTGGCGACGGAAACGGCTGCGTGAAGGCGTTCTCCGATCCCGAGTACGCGACGAGCGGCCGCGACGCCGTCTACTACGTCCGTGCAATCGAAGCCGAGAGCGAAGCGGTCGGAGCCGACCCGCTCGGCTGCAAGCGTGACACCAACGGGCGCTGCATCGAGGTGAATCCCTGCTTCGGTCGACCGAACGAGGACGACTGTCTCGCGAAGACCGAGGAGCGTGCCTGGTCTTCGCCGATCTACGTGGATCAGCCCGGCGCGTAGCGGCCTGAAGCGGGGGAGCGCTAGCGCGCCCCGACCGCGACGCGCTCGAGAAGCCGCCCGGCCTGGATGACCTCGCGGATCCGGGAGACGGCGCCGATGTCGGTGGTCGGGTCCCCGGCCACCAGCACCAGGTCGGCGCGCTGCCCCACGGCCACATTGCCGAAGCTCGGCGCGTCCGTGTCCTCCAGGAACTGCGCCGGCCCGAGCGTCGCCGCGCGGATCGCCTCGGTCGGCGTCAGCCCCGCCTCGACGAGGTGCGCGAGCTCCCGGTGCAGACCCGCTCCGGGGAACACCCCGCTCTGCGTATCGCTCCCCGCCAGGATCGTCACACCGGCGCGGTGCAGACGCCGCACGTTGTCGACCCGCACCCGCTGCTGGTACGCCTCGAGATTGAGCTCCTGCCACGAGTCGAGCGCTCCCGCCTGGAACTCGGCCGGAATCGGATAGAAGGAGGCGAGCCGCTCCGCCGTGGCGATCTCGCGTTCGATCGCGATCGCCTCCCGCGGCCCGAGACGAAGCCGTGCATAGTTGTCGAAGACCTCGGTGGTCGCGACCATGGGAATGCCGTAGCCGGCGAGGCGTGCGATCTCGGTATCGGGAATCCGTTCCTTGTAGACACCGTGTACCCACGCGGCGACGCCCGCCTCGGCGGCGTCGATGGCGTCCTCGGTCGTGCCGATGTGGGCGACGGTGCGAATGCCCTTCGACTCCGCCTCGGTCACGAAGGCCGCCGCCACGTCGCGGGCCAAGCGAGGCGCATCGAGCGGGATCGCGTCGATCACGATCTTCCCGAAGTCGACCTCGGCGTCGGCGATGTCGAGGGCTGCGTCGCGCGCCTCCTCCACCGTCGCGAGCTGCACCGCGACCCGCGGTTCCACGTACCAGGCGAGCCAGCCCGGCACGAAGGCCCGCACCAGCGCCACGGGATGACCGTCCGGTGCTGTGTGGACCGGACCGGCCGTGAAGATCTGAGGCCCGACTTGCGTTCCCCGCGCGACGGCCTCGCGGCGGGACACCGCCGACCCACTGCCGTCGCCCGGGTCGAAGACCGTGGTGACCCCCGTGTACAGGTAGCCGGCCATCATCGCCTCGGGATCCGGGAAGCCTCCCTCCCAGGGCGGCGCCGGATTCGAGTTGATGTGCCCGTGCATGTCGACGAGGCCCGGGATCAGCGTGGCGCCGGCCCCGGCAATCCGGGTCGCGCCGCCCGGCGCGCGGCCGCGACCGGCGGCATCGATCGCGGCGATCTTGCCGTCGCGCACGGTCACGTCGCGGAACCCGGTGCGGCGTCCCGTCGCCACGTCGAGAACCGCGACATCGGTGATCCACAGGACCTCCGCACTCGCGGGCGTGACGTGCGGGCCGGGAACCGCAGTGGCGCAGCCCACGGCCGCCAGGAGCGTGACCGCGCAGAGCGCCTGCAGCAGGCGCAGCGCGCGGGTGCTTCGTCCGCGGGAGCACTGCATCGGGTCGTGGGTCGCGTGATTCACCGGTTCCTCCTCCTTGCGCCTCGAAGCGCGCACCGAGCCCGGATCGTCGGTTGCGACCGCAGCCGCGTCAAGCACCCGTAACACCGGGAGACGCCACGGCAGAGAATCGCGCGCGCCCGGTCTATGCTGCGCCCATGCACCACCGCTTCGGACGACGCGCGTTCATGAAGGGACTCGGGGCCGCTTCGGTCTCCCTCGCCTGGCCCGGCTGCGGCGGACACGCGCCCGAGCGATACACGGCGGAAGACGCGGCCGAGCTGGTTCGCCAACGGGAGCAGGAGAGCGCGGCGAGCGGGCGCGGGCCCTACGGCCAGCAGCGCTACGCCGGCTACCGCGGACTGGCCGAGCTTCCCTGGTACGAACTCGATGAACAGGGACAGCTGGTGTGTCGCGACGCGTCGATCCCGCAGGCGATCGACTTCCACTGCCACCTCGGGATCTCGACCTTGTTCGCCCCCGACATCGACCTCCAACGCAGACACGATCGGGTGATCCACCTGCTCGATTGCGACGGACAGAACCCGGGCTGCGAACTCGACCTCGACATCTACATCAACGGCAACTTCGGCGAGGAAGGCGAAAGCGACCTGCGCTCCGAGTCGTTGGCCCAGGGACTCTGGGGCAGCGACAAGGCCGAGACCCAGACGATCCCCAACCTGCTCGCCGAGATGGACGCCATCCGCGTCGAGCGCGCGGTCCTCTTGCCGATCCGCTTCGGCTGGCCCTTCGGCGACGACCTGAACGAGCGGTGGCGCGAAGCCCTCGACGTGGCTGACGTCCCGGACCGGCTTTCGCTCGGGGCCTCCGTGCACCCGGACGACGGAGACCGACTCGAACGTCTCGAGCGCTACGCGGCGGCCGGCGCGCGGGTGGTGAAGCTCCATCCCCCGATGCAGCGCTTCTACCCGGATGATCCCAGCCTCTTCGATATCTACGACCTTTGTCGCTCCCTCGGACTGATCGTCTTCTTCCACGCGGGACGCGCCGGCGTCGAGCCCGAGTCGCTGCACGGCTACGCGCTGCCGCGTCACTACGAGGCCGCGCTCGCCGAGTTCCCCGAGCTCCCTTTCGTGCTCGGCCACTCAGGCGCGCGCGACGCGGACGGCTTCCTCGAGCTCGCCCTGCGCCACGAGAACGCCTGGCTCGGCATCCACGGACAAGGCGTGTCGCATCTGCACGAGATGATCGAGCGTACGGGTGGTCGGCGCATGCTCTTCGGGACGGACTGGCCCTGGTACCACCTGGCCGCGACCCATGCGAAGGTGCTGATCACCACCGAAGGACGCGCCGACGTGCGCGCCGCCATCCTGCGCGAGAACGCCCTGGCGTTGCTCGAGAGCCGCGCCTGAGCGCGCTCCCCGAGCCCACCCAAGAGACACGCACCGATGTCCCTCGACCTTCTTTCCACCGTCCACACCAACGTCAACTGCTCGAACCTCGAGCGATCGGTAGGTTTCTATCGCGACGTCGTCGGGCTCACGCCCGTCTCACACACAGCGCCCCTGCCCCAGGAAGGGCGCGGCTTCGGTCTGCCCGGGCAAGTGCAGTGGGATGCGCATCTCCTGCACGACGCGCGCGGCGCCATCGGCCCGGCCATCGATCTCCTGGAGTGGAAGACGCCGACGCCCGTCGGCGCACCCGCGCGCGATCCGCATACCCTGGGCATCTACCGTCTCTGCCTCGCGCACCCGGACCTCGCGGCCCTGGACGCCACGCTGCGCCAGCGAGGGCACCCGCCCCTGGCGCCGCCGGCCTCGATGCATCTCGGCGTCGGGGATCTGGAGGCGCGCTTTCTTTGCGTGCGCGACCCGGACGGCGCCTGCGTCGAGTTCATCGAGCAGCCCGGCGACCTGCGCCTGCTCCACGTCAACGTGAACTGCCGCGACCTCGACGCGTCGTCCCGCTGGTACCAGGAGGTGCTCGGCCTCGCGCCGCTGATGCCGCGCTGCGCGCCGGGCCCGGTCGGGGGCGAGGGCCTCGGCTTCGGCGAACGCGGACCCGTCCGGTTTCGCGCGGACTTCCTGGGGCTTCCGGGCCAGCCGGACCTCGTCATCGACCTGCTCGAGTGGCTCGACCCGACGCCGGTCGGCGCGCCGGCCACGGATGCGAATCGACTCGGCTGGTTCCGGATCGCCTACCTCGTGGCCGACGCCGAAGCCGGATGTCGCGAACTCGATCGCCTCGGCGTCGAGCACTCGGGCCCGTGCTGGCTCGAGATGGGTCCCGAGATTCCGATCGATGGATTGCGTGCGGTCTTCTTTCGAGACCCGGACGGCACCTGCCTCGAGCTGATCGAGACTCCCCGGCTCACCTCGGCCGACTAGTTCGCCTCGGGCTCGTCGGGATCGCCGCCGCCCGGCGCGGGCGCCTCGGGCGGGTGCAGCCGAGCGAGGGTCGCGCCCCAGCCGCCGCGGTCGGCGGGCGCTTCTTCGAAGGCGACGACGTGTGGGCTGCGCGCGAGATGACGGTGCACCCGATGGCGCTGCACGCCCTTGCCGCGCCCGTGGATGATTCGGACTTCGCGAAAGCCGCGCTCGCGCGCGGCTTCGAGATAGGCGTCGACGATGTCTCCCACGTCACGCGGCGGGAAGTAGTGGAGGTCGATGGACTCCTCGATGGGAATCACCACCGGCTCGTCGAAACCCTGGAAGTCTTCGTCTTCGCTCATGTTCTTCGGGCTCCGGCCATGCGCCCGAAAAGAGACTCTACAGTGGGAGCCGAGTTCTGCCGTCAAGGTGGACATGACGGCTCGAAACTCACCGATCCTGATCCCGCTCCTGCTCGCCCTCGGATGTGCCTTCGCCGGGCCGGCAGGGGGCGAGGTCCAGGAGCTGCGGGTCACCGCGACCGCCTACAACTCCCTGCCGGGCCAGACCGAGGGCGACCCCTCGATCGCGGCCTGGGGTGACCGGCTGGAGCCGGGCATGCGCGCCATCGCGGTGTCCCGCGATCTTCTCGACCTCGGCCTCACGCGGGGTGTCGAGGTCGAGATCGACGGGCTTCCGGGCCGCTACAAGGTCCTCGACAAGCTCCACTGGCGCTGGGAGAAGCGCATCGACGTCTACATGGGAACCGACCTCCACGCCGCGAAGCAGTTCGGGAAGCGCCAGGTCACGATCCGCTGGAAGCCGAAGCGCTAGCCGACGCCGCGCCACTCGGCTGATATCCTCCGCCTTGCGATGGAAGCCGAGGCCGCGATCGTCGATCTCGAAGGCCTGCTCCGCGGCGACGCTGCAGCCCTCGAGCAGGTAGCCGCCGAGATCGCGCGACCCTGCGCGGAGTGGGGTCTGTTCCACGTCGTGGGACATGGCATCCCGGACGCGACGCGCGCGATCTTCGAGGAGGCGCTCCGCGCCTTCTTCGCACTGCCCGCCGCCGAACTCGCATCGATGCGGCGCTCGGCCGAGAACGCCTGGGGCTACCACGACGCCGAGCTGACGAAGAACCGACGCGATTGGAAGGAGATCTTCGACTTCGGCTTCGAGCGCCGGGGACAGCACAGCGACGGCCGCAACCAGTTCCGGGCCGGTGCCCTCGCCTGGAAGCCGGCGCTGCTCGCCTATCGCGACGCGTGCGAGCCCATCGCTCGCGGCCTCACCCGGGCCCTCTGCCGGGCGCTCGATCTGCCCGCTGACACTCTCGATGCCGAGTTCAGCGCCCACACCAGCTTCCTGCGTCTGAACCGGTACCGCCCCTGCTCACGGGCGGCGCGCCCGGACTCTGCGCTGGTTCCCCAGGAAGGCGAGCTCGGCGTACACCATCACACGGACGCAGGAGCGCTCACGCTGCTGCTCCAGAGCGGTGTCGCCGGGCTCCAGGTCGCGCGCGACGGCGCGATCTACGACGTGCCGCCGGTGCCCGACGCGTTGACGGTGAACCTCGGCGACATGCTTCAGGTCTGGAGCAACGATCGTTTCGTCTCCCCCATCCATCGGGTGCTCGCGAACCCGGACCAGGATCGGTACAGCGCGCCGTTCTTCTGGAACCCGAACTACGCGACGGTGTGCCGACCCCTCGTCGATTCGGAGTCACCGCGGTTCCGCGACGTCTCCTGGGCCGAGTTCCGAAGTGCGCGATCCGACGGAGACTACGCCGATCTGGGCACCGAGATCCAGATCGACCAGTTCCGGATCGGCGCGGGCGAAGCGACGCGTCCGAGCGTCAGCCCTTAGCGCCCGGGTCCGGGTACCAGATCGGGGACGTCCAGGCGCGCTCCTGCTGGGGAGCGGCGAGGACTGCGTCATCACACGCGGACGGCCGCTCGTCTTCCGGGAGGTCGAGGCACTGCCAGGTCGTGTAGCGGCAGCTCGGGTTCTCGAGGACGCGCGCGTAGTACACCGCCCCCCGGTCCGGGTCGAAGTCGGCGTCGCGCCAGACTCCACAGAGCGTGCGCGCGCCCTTCCCGCGCGGCTGACACGTCTCCGGGTCCACGTCGGCGCGGTTCGGACCGCCAGCAACGTCGATCACCCGCTGATGGAGCTCGCCGTCGTCGTCGACCCAGCCCTTGATGATCTGGATCCGCTGCAAGAGACCGCCGGGCGCGCGCGCCGTACCCAGGTCGCGGGTCGCCCACACGGCGAAGGTCGGCGGCTCGCCCGTGCGCGAAGGCGACAACACGCCGCCCATCGGAATGCCCCCGGCCTCGGCCTGATCGAGCCGGTCGGCCGCGTCGCAGAGGTCGTCCGTGTAGTCCCAGCCGGCGTAGAAGCGGGGCCGGATCCGCGGCCCGCTGGTGCCGAAGACCTCACGCCGCTGCATCGCAGCGAACAGCGCCGGCCGCGAGTTCTCCTCGGCCCAGACGCCGATCAGACCGCCGGGACCGTTCGACGCATTCCCCATCCGCCCGGGCTCGGCGGCCAGCCGCCCGTCGAGGACGCCGTCGGCCGTTCCGAGGTGGCCCGGGTAGCTGCGCTCCTCGACGCCGCCCGCCATGCCGTTGTGGGTGTCGGTACTGGCGGTGAGCCCGAAGCGGAAGGGGTTCACTCCGATCCGGGCCTCTTCGGCCACGCCCTGGGTGAGCGCGTAGCGCACGTAGCTGCGGGGCGAGAGACAGCTCGGCCCGAGACGCGGAATCGAATCCCCGATCGTGCCGTCCCAGCACGTACCCGGCAGCTCGTCGCCGAGTCGTTGGAAGGCCAGGTCCTCGAACTTCTCGAAGGCGCACAGCTCGTCTTCGGCGCCCAGGACGCCGTCGATCGAGACGCGACATTCGGAATCGCCCTTGTGCTGCATCACCTCGACGATCGGCTCGATTCGCGCGCGCAGGCGCGCACGCTCGGCCTGGGCGGCGACGCTGCCGGCCCCCGGATAGTCGACCGAGAACATGCGTCCGTTCGAGATGTTCGAGTTGTGGGGAATCGCCAGGACGTCGCAGCCGTTTTCGGGCTCCACGCACACGTCGCGCAGCAGCTCCCAGAGCTCCCATTCACGGGTGGCCTCGAGGTAGCTGATCGGTCGGGACGGGACCTGGCGAGTCGCGAAGATCACGTTGCGATGGAGGTTCGATCCCAGGCGAAACGAGCTGTACTCGTAGCCGATGAAGGTGGTGCGACGGCACGCGGCCGTGGTGTCGTTCCATTCTTCGGCCGCGGCGATCGTCTCTCGCCAGGCTTCGGACACCGCCGTCTTGCAGCGCACGCCTTCCGGTCCGCACACCTCCTCGTCGCGCGAGGGGAACGGGTGCATGATCTGGATCGCCAGCGGGTTGTCGATGGGCGTCGTGCTGGTGCGAATCGCCACGCAGAACTCGCGATCGTAGACCTCGGACTCGGGATCCTGACACAGGCGCTGCTCGCCCAGAAACTCGGCGTGGTCGGTGAGCGCGGCGAAGTCGAGGGGACGATCGATCCGCACCTCGCGGGTTCCCTTGCCGTCGTCGTCGTTCGGCGGGAGCAGGATCGGATCCCCGAAGGCGTAGCCATAGGCCTCGGTCGGCCGCACCCGCACCCCGTAGCCCGTGGCATCGCTCGACAGGGCCGTGTGTACGTGGAGGTCGCCGAAGAAGGCCCGCCGCCCGGGGTCGCGGTGATCGCACGCCACGGGTTCGATCTCGGGACTCTCCTGCACCTGGTACTCGGCGGGATCGATGGATTCGCCGCACCCGAGGGCGAGGAGAAGCAGGCCAACGGTCCAGTCGCGCGCCGGTCTGTGCATCGCCTCTCAGTAGCCTTTCCCTCGGTAGAGGACCAGGGCCGACGGGGAGAGTTGGCCTACGTTTCCGGGCTCGCGACGGCCCGCCCGCGTCGCCCAGGGAGACGGCCGATGCCCGCGCCACAGCAGGGAACCCTGCGCCAGGAAATCCGCAAGATGGCGGTTCTCGGGGTTCCCGTCGCGGCCACCCAGCTGTCCACGATGATGCTCGGGTTCGTCGACACCGTCATGGTGGGACGCGTCTCGGTCGAGGCTCTCAGCGCGGCCGCCCTCGCGAACGTGTGGATCTTCGGGACGCTGATGCTCGCGAACGGGATCCTGATGGGGCTCGACCCGGTCGTCGCGCAGGCCCACGGGGCAGGCGATGGAGACCGCGCCGGACGCGCGCTGCAGACCGGCCTGATCCTCGCGCTGCTCTTGTCGGTACCGATCGCGATCGCCTGGCTCTACACCGATCGTTTCCTGCTGGCGACGGGCCAGGACCCGCGCCTGGTCGCGCTCGCCCACGAGTACACGGGCGTACAGATTCTGGGGATCCCGTTCTTCCTGACCTACGCCGCGCTGCGCCAGTACCTTCAGGGCCGCGAGCACATGCGCGCCGCGTTGTGGGTGATCCTGATCGCGAACGGCTTCAACGTGCTGTTCAACTGGATGTTCATCTTCGGCAACGGCGGATTCCCGGCCCTCGGCCTCTACGGCGCCGGCATCGCCACCACGGCCACGCGCATCCTGAGCTTCGTCGGTCTCCTGGTCTGGACGCTGGGGTTCGGGCTGCATCGCGGAGCCTGGGTCCCCTGGTCGCGCGAGACCTGGAACCCGCGTCGCATCGCCCAACTCCTGCGGATCGGCTTCCCGGTCGGGCTCCAGGTGTCCTTCGAGATGTGGGCGTTTCAGGCCGCCGCCCTGCTCGCGGGGCGCCTGGGCGAGGTCCCCCTCGCGGCACACACGATCGCGATCAACATGGCCGCGCTCTCGTTCATGGTGCCCCTCGGTCTCGCCCAGGGAGCCGCCACCCGGGTCGGCAACCGGATCGGCGCGGGAGATCCACGCACGGCGCAGCGGGCCGCCTGGGTCTCGCTGGCCATGGGCGCGGCGTTCATGTGCCTCGCGGCCTTGACCTTCGTCTTGCTCCGCGACGTTCTGCCGCGCATCTACACGACGGAGCGGGTCGTGCTCGAGGCCGCGTCGGCGATCCTGCCGATCGCCGCGGCCTTCCAGATCTTCGACGGCACCCAGGCCGTCGGTTGCGGAATCCTGCGTGGGATGGGACGCGTACGACCGGCGATGATCTTCAACCTGGTCAGCTACTGGTGCCTCGCCCTTCCCCTCGGCGCCTGGTTGGCGTTCTCCCAGGGCTGGGGTCTCGCGGGGATCTGGTGGGGCCTGGTGCTGGGCCTGGGCGTCGTGGCGACCTCGCTGGTCGCGTGGATCCGCGTGCGCGGGCCCGCGCACGCCACCGCATTGGTCACGGCCTGAGGTCTCACGCGTCCGACTGGCGCCGAAACACCAGCGCGCGGTTGTTCGCCGGCATCGGCACCACCCGCTCCAAGGCAAACCCGCGGGCGTCGGCTTCCGCTGCCACGTGCTCCTGATCGCGAACGCCCCATGCCGGATCCCGCTCGCGCAGACTCGCATCGAAGGCCGCGTTGCTGTCCGACGTGTGGGCGCCGTGTTCCCGGTAGGGTCCGTAGAGCACGAGCGGCGCAGCAGATCCCAAACAGTCTCGTGCACCCGTGAGCAGCGCCAGCGCCGCTTCCCAGGGTGCGATGTGGATCATGTTGATGCAGAGGACGGCATCGGCGCGTTCGACCGGCCAGGGGCGCTCGGCGACGTCGAGCCGAAGTGGCGCGGACAGGTTGGAGACGCCGGCATCGGCGCGCCAGGCCGCGATGCTGGCCAACGCCGTCGGGTCGCGATCCGTGGGCTGGAAGGTGAGCCCGGGAAAACGGCGCGCGAAGGCGACGGCGTGTTGCCCGGTCCCACTCGCCACTTCCAGCACCAGCCCCTGCGCGGGGAGCGCGTCCGCCAGCACGGAGAGGATCGGCGCCGTATTGCGTCCGGTCGCGGGCGCGTGCCGTCGGGCGTCTCCCGCGTCGCTGTCTCCCACGCCGACTAGCGGTGCCCTTCCGGGAGATCGACTCCCATGGCACGAGGCGGCACGTCTTCGAGCGCGGCTGCGGGCGTGGCCGGACGAATCCAGGGACGCGTCGGCCAGAAGAACGTCGCCAGGTCGAAGGTCCCCAGCCCGAACCGGATGAACATCGCGCCCACACCGACGAAACCACCGGTGGTGGTGCCCACCGGAATGTCCAGCAGGGTCTCACCGTGGATGCTCGCCCGCAGACCCTCTTTGTAGGCCTGGCTGTAGATCTCGGTGGGGGCGGTGGCGATGTTGATGAAGCCGCGGTTGAGCTTGTTCAGCGCCTCGACGTAGTAAGGCCGGTTGTCGGTCCAGTAGCGACCGGTGCCCGCCACGGCCGGACCGGCCCAGGCCAGTGTCAGGAGGCCCACCACCGCGCCGGCCAGCGCTCGCGAGCGAACAGCATGCAACATCCGGATCTCCTCACCGCGTCATGCGGGCCCGACCAGTCTACTCCAAGCCGGCCCGTGGCCCCGACACGTCCGGGCTGGCCCGGGGGCCCCGGAATGGTGCAGACTCGAACCTACCGGCAGCCAGGAGACCCCCATGAAGGCCGAAGAGTGCATCCTGTTCAGTGGCGCAGCCAACGGTTCCGAAGCCGCCTTCGGCGCCGCCGCCGAGCGCCACGGCGTCGCCGAGGTGAACTTCAGCTTCGAGGGCCACAACGACGCCCGCACCCGGGGCATCCGCGTGCTGACCGAGCCCGAACTCAAGCAGGGAGACGTCAGCCTGACCTACGTCAGCCGGCTGATGCACCGCGAGTTCCGCGACACGCGTCTATTCCGGCGCGTGCTCCAGAGCATCTGGCACCAGGTCAACAGCGGCCACGAGATCTTCGTGGTGGGTCGGATCCTCGAGGACGACACGGTCAAGGGCGGAACCGGCTGGGGCGCCGAGTTCGCGAAGCTTTGCAACAAGCCGCTCTACGTGTACGACCAGCTGAAAGAAGGCTGGTTCCGCTGGAACGGCGACGCCTGGGAGTCCACCGAGCGGCCCCCCGTGATCACCCAGCCCCGCTTCACCGGAACCGGAACCCGCTTTCTCGAGGCGCACGGCAAGGACGCCATCGACGAGCTCTTCGCCCGCTCGTTCCGCTAGCGCCGCGGACCTCGCCCCGACCTACCGCTCTGGATTCGACGTCAGCGCACGCGCCGCTGTCTCACGCGCCGCAACCTCACGCGCCAATATGGAAGGCGCAGAGCTTGTTGCCGTCGTGGTCCCGGAAGTAGCCGAAGTGCCCCATCCCGCCGCGGAGGCCCGGGGCGCCTTCGTCGCTGGCGCCGAGTTCGAGCGCGCGGGCGTGGACCGCGGCTACGGCTTCCGCGCTCCCGGCATTGAGAGCGACCATCACGCCGTTGCCCACCGTGGCCGTCTGTTCGTCGTAGGGCTTGCAGACCGCCAGCATGCCCTTCCCCATGTCGCTGGCCCAGACCACCATTCGCCCGTCGTTCATGATCTGCTTCATCGACAACGTCTCGAGCAGTGCGTCGTAGAACGCGATGGCTCGGTCGAGGTCGTTGCTTCCCAGAGTGACGTATCCAACCAAGGGGAGTTCCTTTCGAAGAGCGCGCTAGGCGAAGAAACGGGTGGATTCGGCGGCCGCTCGGAAGTTCTCCTCGAAGTGACCGAACGAGTGCATATCGGCGTTCACCACGTCTAGCCCGTGGGCGAGCACATAGGCGTAGCTGCGCTGGAACGGAGACAACCCCGACTCGAGGAAGGCCTGCTCGTAGTGATCGTCGAAGGCGTCGGGCTTCCCCCAACCGAGGAACTTGCGCCCCGCCAGGTAGCGTCCGGCCTTCATGCCGACCAGCCCGATCCCGGCCGCCCGAGCCCGATCGAGCAGCGGCCCCAAACCGACGAGCGTCTTCGTGCCGGGCAGGATCCCGCGGTCCTCCCAGTCGTACCAACCGGCGGGCGTGATCGCGATCATCGCCAGGCTGTACGCGCCCGAAGCGATCGCCGCCTCGAGGACCTGCTCGGCGTTCTGATGGGTGCTGAGACCGAGGTGCCGGACCTTCCCGGCGGCCTTCGCGCGCTCGAACGCGGTCTGGATCTCGTCACTCTGGATGAAGCTCGGGTTGTTCGCGCCCATCACGTAGTAGGCGTCGACCGAGTCGACGCCGAGTTCGCGCAGGCTCTCGTCCATGTATCCCAGCCAGGCGTCTGCGGCCGCCTTCGCCTTCGCCGGGGTCACCGTCTCATCGGGCGCGATCTCGCGCGTCGGAATCGCCTTCGAGATCAAGAAGACGCGATCGCGCGCCTTCTTCAGGAACGGCGCCAGATTCTCCTCGGCGTCGCGGTAGTAGCCGCGGAAGCCCACGTCGAACACGTTGACCCCGGCATCCAGCGCCGCAGCGAGCAACTCGTCCTTCCGTCCGCGCGAGAGAGCCGCACCACAACCGAACACCAGGCGGCTCGCCTGGAAGCCGGTGCGCCCGAGGTTTCGGTAGGCCATCGGCGGGAGCGTGCCGACCCCGCCGGCGCTCTTCGCCGCGTACACGGCCGCGCCGGCATCGCGCGATCGGAGCAGGGTCTTCGCGCCCACTCCCAGCATGGCGAGCCCTTGAAGGAACCGACGACGGCTCGTGCCGTCTCCCGTGTTCGGAATCCGCATCGAGAACACCTCCAGCGACGCGCACTGCGTCTTGCACCCACGCACCCGACTTCGATGCGGCCGGCGCGTCGGAAGGTAGCTGGCGGGGCGGTCCGCTCCCAATCCACCCGTGCAACACGCCCCGTCCGGGACGACGCGGCTACCAGGGCAAGACGCTCTCGTGCTCGGTCACCCGCACGATGGCCGCCTGGGCTCCGCGCGCGGTCAGTTCCTGGTGCCAGGCGGCCAACCCGCCCGCGTCGACCTCGGTGGCGTGCACTTCCGTCACGAGGTCGTAGGCCGGGTCACTCCCGAGCGCGCGGTTCTGCAGGCACGCGCGCGGTCCGGCGGCGGTGTCGAGCAGCCCGGACAGGAACTTCGACTCGTACTCGGCCACGAAATCGGCGGCCGCCTCACCCCCCGCCCGCTTCACCAACGCCAGCACCCGGGTGCCATCGCTTCCCACCGACGCCTCCTCCACCCAGCGCTCCTCGACCGCAAAGAAGGTGTTCGCCGGCCGGTCCATGAACGACACCTCGTCTTGCAGGATCCTCTCGCCGACCGGGGTCTGTAGTCGCGCCTGCACGTCGAGCGCACCCTGCGGACCGTGGTACCAGAAGGACGTCACGACGTCGGCGGCGAACGCACCAGCGCACACCTCGGCCACGTGATGCCGCAGGTAGCGCTTCGTGCCCTCCAACACCGTCTCGATGGCCAGGGGCGCGTGGACCTGCTCGTAGTGGTCCCGAAACGCCTCACGTTCGAGGCCAGGCTTGCGGACGATCAACGCGAGAGTCTTCACAGCAGTCCCCTTTTCTTGCTCCAGCGAACCGCGCAGCCCGCCCGCCCGGGAGTCTCGCGGGCATTCTCGACTCGCGCCGGCACATACGCAAGCTTCCTTGCGTGGTGGAGACAACGCAAAGACCGGGGTTTCCGTCGATGAATTCATGACGAGGGTCGCATCTCTCTCAAGTCGAGTTGCGTGCTGGCGATAACTCGGTTGGGAGGGCCGCACGTGTTCCAGGGTTTCACCGTCATCGACGCCGACAGCCACAAATGCGAGAACCCCCCTGTCTTCTTCGACTTCATCGAAAGACCGTACCGGGCTCGCATCTCGATCCTTCGTGATCGCTACGGAGAGCAGCGCTTTCAGATCCGCGATGCCGACCCGGTCACTGGAAAGCCCGAGTTCGATCGCACCTTCCTGCAGATCGAGGGCTACGGGAAAGGCACCTATCGCCCCTACCACGCCGAGACCACGTTGGGCGGCCTGTTCAACCGCATTCGTCTCGAGCACATGGAGCGCGAAGGGATCGATCATCAGGTGATCTACGGCTCGGTTCCGCTCGCGTTCAACGCGTTGATCGACCGAGAACTCGCGGTGGCCCTGTGTCGCGCCTACAACGACTACATCGACGCCGACACCCGGGCGCACAGCGATCGCTTGCACCCGATCGCCGTGCTCCCGATCCAGGATCCGACCGCCGCCGTCGAGGAGATGCGCCGCTGCGTCGAAGAGCTCGGTATGGTCGGCGTGACCATGGCGCCCCACGTACCGGCGCCCCACCCCGACGCGCCCGAGGCGTTCCCCAAGCTCCGCGTCCCGAAGGCGCTCTCGCACCCCGACTTCGCGCCGATCCTCGCCGAGGCCGAGCGCCTCGACGTCGCGATCGGGCTGCACGGCGCGCCCGGGATGCAGCTGGCCGGCGGCAGTTCGGACCAGCTCGACAGCTTCACGCTGGTGCATGTGTTCGCAAATCGTTCCATGCAGCAGATGGCGCTCGCGAAGCTGATCTTCGACGGAACTCTCGAAGCCTTCCCGAAGCTGCGCTTCGGATTCCTCGAAGCCGGCGTGGGTTGGCTCCCGGACCTGATGCACAGCCTCCACGAGCACTGGGAGAAGCGCATCTTGCACTTCGACCCTTCCGTCGAGCCTTCGATCAAGGATTTCGTCCGCGAGTTCGCACGCGAGCGTGACTGCGCGGGAGAACTCGGTCTCTGGCGGAAGGTGCGCCAGGTCCGCAACGTGCTGTCCCGGGAGCGCGACGATCGGGCGTCACGGGACGAGATCGAAGCGTTCCGCAACGAGCACCCGCGGCTCCCGCGCGACCCGACGGAGTACCTCGCGCGCGGCCAGATCTTTGCCTCCCTCGAGCCCGACGACCCGGCGCCGCTCTACCTGGAGCGCGCCCTCGGCCCAGCGGCTCGGCAGATCCCCTGCTTCGCCGTCGACTACGGACACTGGGACGCGACGCTCGAGAACTGTGTCGCCCTGGTGGCCGAGCGCCCCGGGATCGATGCCGACCTCGCGCGTCGACTGCTCTCCCAGAACGCCCTCGATCTCTACGGGCCGCGACTCGCAGCCCGGATCGGTGAACACCCCATCCCCCGACCGGAACGGAGAAGCCGCTATGTCCGAACGAACCCAGAAGACATTCAACCCCTTCCGCGTCCTCAGCAACTCTGAGCGGGAGCAGCACCTCGCCGATTACCAGGCGTTCCTCGAGGAGCGCGACGGGCCGATCGACGTCGATGCGTTCACACTGGCCCATCGCGAGTCGTACCTTCAAGAGCTCGAAGACAAGCCTGTGCGGTGGACAGGAGACGTCGACGACGCGGCCTTCTATCAGCACGTCCGCAAGACCGGGAGTCCACCGCTCGACGAGCGAACCTCTCTGCTGGTCTCAGCGGCTCTCGCCAACGTGGGCGAGTCCTACGGGGTCGAGGTGGAGCTCGACGCTTTCTCTAAGCGGCCCCATCGCGCGAGCGAGAACCCGCTTTACATGCACCTCATGTTCGAGGAGCGCTACCACACGCGCATTCTCGACGAGATGTGCCGGGTGTGTGGTCTCGAACCGGAGCGGCGATCCCCGTCGTGGCACCAGCGAGTAATCATCAACTGGATGATGTACCTCCCGGATCGACTGCGCTGGATTCCGATCTTCGCGGGTGAAGTCCTCGGCAGCGTGGTGTTCCAGCTTCTGCTCGAGAGCGTCGAACACTTTTCTGAGGAGCCGGAGGTCGAAGAGCGCGTCCGCTCTCTGCTTACCGAGATCTGGATCGACGAGGTTGGACACGTCGCATACCTTCGGGCGAAGATGGGCCCGATGGGAGTGCAGATCGCACGCGCACTCCTGCCGATGATCGCCGCCTCGCTCTTCAAAGACGTGCCCGCCAACAACGCGATCGGACTGCACCGAGAGCGGGTCATGGAGCGCTTGCGAGACGGCGTGCCGGTTCCGCCGGGCTTCGGCTGGATGGCGCCCGACCCCGCCTAGGGAGAGCAGAGCCGGATTCCGCGCCCTATTCCCGTCGGGAGCGACTACCATGTCGCGGTCTACGGGGAAGGGTCGTGGAAACGGCGAAACCAGACTCCCAGCACCACTTCGGCCCGCGGCACGCGGCGCTCGATGCGAGGATCTACTTCCTCGCGGGCCTGTCCTACCCCTGCTGGCGCTTTCTGTCCCCCGGCGGCGCCGCCCCGCTCTGGCCCTGGCTCGCGATCAGCGGAGTATTCCTCGCGATCGCCTGGCTCGTGCGGACGGGACGACTCCGCGACATGGCGCAGCACGACGCCACGATTCTCGTTTCTGGCCTGGTGACGCTGCACTTCATGCTGCTCGCCCACCAGAGCGAGATGCAGCCGTTCTATGCGGTCGGATCTTCGATGGCACTGATGATGACCGTACTGTTCGTGCGACGTGAGCGTGTGCTGTTCTTGTACGCCTCCTGCGCCACCGCGGCCGCGCTCGCACTCTACGTCGCCGAGGCCGACCCGCGAAAGGTCGCGTACTGGGCGGGTCCACTCCCGGTGTTCGCCTTCGCATACGTACGGATTCGATCCCAGAGCGCGTTCGAACGCAGCCTCGAGCTTCTCGTGGAAGAACGCACAGCGGCCCTGACCTCTGCGAACCGCAGGCTCCGCGAGGAGAGCGAGACCCGCGGTCGCCTCGAGAAGGAGCTCCGCGTCCAGCACAAGGTCGAGGCCGTGGGACGACTGGCCGGAGGCGTCGCGCACGACTTTAACAACCTGCTCACGACGATCGGCATCTACGCAGACCTGATTCACGACGGCCTTCCCGAGGAGAGCGAGCTCCGCGAGGAGATCCGCTACATCCAGCAAGCACAGCGCCAGGCCACGACGCTGACCCAGGAGCTGCTCACCCTCGGGCGCCGAAGCCACGCGCGCCTCGACGTGATCGACCTCAACCAGGTGATCCGCGAGAACGTCGCGCTGTTGCGACGCATCCTGCGTCCCCAACACGAGCTCGAGGTCGCGCTCGGGGACGCAGAGCTCCCGATCCTGGGAAACATCGACCAGCTGCAGCGCATCCTTCTGAACCTGGCCATGAACGCCGCCGACGCGATGCCCGGACCCGGCCGGCTGCGCATGGAGACGGCGATCGTCACTCGGGACCAGCTGGTGCAGCTGAACCTGGCCTCGCCCTTCGAAGAGTCCTCCGAGTTCGTGTGCTTCTCGGTCACCGACACCGGCGTCGGCATGACCCCGGAAGCCCGCGACCGCGCCTTCGACCCCTTCTATACGACCAAAGCCGATAGCGGTTCCGGCCTCGGGCTCTCGATCGTCCACGGCATCGTGAGTCAGGCGGGGGGATACGTCCGACTCGCCAGCGAGCCAGGGCACGGCGCCCGCTTCGACCTCTACTGGCCCAGTGCAGCCAAACCGAGCGATGCCCCGGTTGTGTCGGCTACCAGCCATCGGATGCCTCGAGGCTCCCGCATCTTGCTGGTCGACGACGAGGCGCCTCTGCGCGCCGCGGTTCAACGGGTGCTGACGTCCGCGGGTTGCTTCGTACAAGAAGCGGGAGATGGCGTGGAAGCGCTGGAGATCGCGCGTCGAGAGCCCTTCGACCTCGTCATCACCGACGCGGTGATGCCGCGGATGAGCGGCGTCGATCTCGCAGATCACCTGCGAGCGGAGCTACCGAACACGCGAATCCTGGTGATGTCGGCCCATCTCAACGACGATGCGCTGAAACAGGTCGCGCCGGACCTGCCGTTCCTCGCCAAGCCCTTCGCGCCGAGGGAGTTTCTCGAGCGCGTCGAGGCACTGCTGTCGGCGCCAGCGCCCGAAGCGCGAGACTTCTAGGAGTTCTCGCGTCGCCGCGGACCGGGGTCGGAGCCGGGCTTCGGCGGCCAATCGCGCGCGATCTGCTGCACCGCCTGGCGCGAGATATCCAGCAGACGAGCGGCACCGCTCTTGCTGCCCTGGGTCATCGCCAGCGCCTGGTCGATCATGTTGTTGCGCACGCGATTCTGAAATTCCTTCATCGGAACCTTGCCCACGGCTGCCCGCGCGTGGTGCGAGATCTCCGGGGCGCTCGTAGCAGCGCGCATGACGACCTGCTCGAGTTCTTCGAGCTTGAAGGGCTTCGACAGGAACTCCTGAACGCCAAGACCCGGCAGCGCGAACGCCTCGTCCATGCTCGCCGCACCGGAGATGCCGATCTTCAGCGGCTCGGGCGACATATCGAGCGTCGCCTTGAGCACGTCGATCGAGGATCCATCCGGAAGACAGATGTCGGCCACGATCAGGTCCGGGTGGTGATGCAAGAGCGCGAGCGCCTCGGCGGAGGTACCCGCTTCGAGCGCCTCGGCGCCCCACCGCTCGACGAGTTTCACCATCGCGCGACGCAGCGGCACGTTGTCTTCGAGGAGCAGGACCCGTTCGAACTTCAGGGGCTCCGCCGGCAACGTCGCTGTATTTCCCGCCATGACGGCAATATAGCCCTAGGGGAACCGCTTGCGAAGCCAAGTTGCGGATCGGAACGAGACCGCAAGCTCACTTGCACCCCATTTTCGAGGGGGGCCCGCGCCCGATCGCCTACCGACAGGGCATGCCCGGTACGGACGGACGGGGCGTCACGCGTGAGCCCGGCGAGTCACCGGCGGGAGACAGCTCGATCGTGATCGCTCCGACGAAGGTCTGGCTGCTGGCGTAGAGCAGCCGGCGCGGCCGCTCTTCCGTCACCCATGCCTGGGTCTCTCGATGACGCTGATCGTCCTCGTCGTCGTCGGTGAGCTCGCGGGTCGAGAGCTCCAGACGCCAGACGGCGTGCGACGTGCCCGACCAGGATCGCTCCTCGCGTCCCGCTACGCGTGCGCGAAGGAGGTAGCGACTCTTCCCCGTAAAGGTGTCGAGCTCGTAGGTCGCGCCCTCGGTGTAGTCCAGGTTCATCAGCAGGAACGTCGCGGTCGGGATGTCGAACGCGTTGTCCGACTGGTACCTGTACTCCTTGACGCGCCCCTTGCGGTGCCGAGTGCCGTGCATCGAGCCGACGTCGGGTCCGCCGGACGCGTAGCGCACCTCGGTGCGATCGTGTCGACGGTTCTTGCACTCGTCGATCGTGAATCGATCCGGGCCGAATGGCGCGGTCGCCACGCGCGCGTCTCCCCAGAAACGGTAGGGGTAGATCCAGTCGAGCACCGGATGGGTGGCCCCGAAGCCCTCCATCCGCACACTGCCGTCGCGCTCGAGCGCGTGCATTTCGATCGACGCGGTCGCCACCGGGAGGCCGGCCCAGCGGAGCACGTAGTGGAGGGGCGCGTCGGGGACGGTGGCCTCCACGGGGAGCGCGTATACCGGCGTGTCGACGGCCACGTCGAGGTTCTTCACGTAACGGGCGGTTGCGGGCAACGCGATGGCCACCGCGCACAGCGCCCACCCCGCCATCCTTCGGAGGCGGACGGCACTTCGTTCTGCAGCGTGGGATGCTTGGCTCACGACCGCGATGGACGTGAACGGCATGCGGCGGATTCAAGCGCTTTCGCGCCCTGCGGGAACGCCCCTCGGGACGTTCGGCGCGGCCCCGGCCCTGCCTAATGGGCGGGCGCCACCTCGAGGATCACCGGAGCCTCGAAGAACTCCGCGCTGGACGGAACGCCCCCCTGTGGCGCGAAGAAGCGTTCGGCCGACGCCCGATCCTCCCAGAGCGCGATCGAACCGCCGGCTCCCGGTCGGCCCCACCCGTAGAGATGAACGAGCCCGGGGGTATCGACGGCGGGTGTCACGGCGGCACTGCGCATCACGACGGCGACGAAAGTCGTGTCCGTCCGCACGGCGGCCGGCACGTCGGTTCGTGATTGCCCCGACACCTGGTCACCCGATTCCTCGATCTCGAGAGAAGCCGGTTCTCCGTAGCGCGCGGCGATGTCGGCGTGCCAGGCGGCGTCGTAGAACGCGTCTGCGGCGGCCCGGTCGCGCCACAGATAGATTCCCCCCAGCTCGCCCGAGTCGGCAATCGTGAAGAACTTCCGCTCGAGACCGGGGATCTCCGCGTAGCGCGGGGCCGCGGCCTCGAAGCGCCAGCGAACGAAGAAGCGCGGCGCATACCAAGGGGTCTTCACCTTGACGATCGACACGACGCGTGGCGACGCCGCGGGCTCGGCGCCCGACGGCGCGGCCAGGCCCCCCGTCAATCCGAACACGAGCGCCGTAGCAGCCACGAACCTCGCGTAGCCGCTCATCGCGCGAGCTCCTGCGCCGGCGTCTCGGGAAGGACGGACGCGCGAGAGAAGAGCAGCTTGGGCGCGGGATCCGTGAGGAGCTCCGCCGCGTCTTCGAAGCACGCCCGCTTCGTGACGAGCGCTCCGGGGTCCCAGCGGCCCGCGCAGACGTGGCCCAGCATCTCCTCGAGCATCGGTCGCGACTGCACCCGGCTGATCTCGTAGCGAACGCCGCGCTTGTACATCTCGAGCAGTGGCAGCTCGGCCATCGCCTCGGTGCCGTTCGAGACACTCGTGCAGATCCCGCCCGGCGCAGTCGAGTCGATCGCGAAGCGGCGGCCGGGCTCGAGGGTGCAGGCGTCGACCACGATCGGAAACACGGCTTCCGCGTTCGGCATGGCGGCGAGGGACACCTCGCGCGGCTCTACACCGAGGCGCTCCGCCAATGCCAGACGCCCCGGGTCTGCATCGGCATAGACGACCCGTTCGGCGCCCAGCCCGAGTGCCGCCTGGGCTGCGAAGAGTCCGACGCTCTGGGCCAGACCGCCGACGACCAACACGGCGGCGCCCGGTTCGTCGCGCAAGTGAGGCGCGACGGTGCGATACCCATCGGCGGCGTTGTCGGCCAGGTGCGCGGCTGCGGCCACGTCCACGTCCGCCGGGAGGCGCACGATCATGGCGTTCGCGAAGGGCACACGCAGCACGTCCGAGAAAGCGCCTCCGAAGTCGATGCCCCCGCAGCGACCGAGGCCGTAGTTGGCGCCGAAGGGGACGGCGTCGCATGCGTTCGGCCGCCCGGCCTGGCACGGCCCGCAGCGCCCGCAGTGGATCTGGAAGGAAACGCAGACGCGGTCGCCCGGCCGACACGTGGTCACCGCGTCCCCGACGTCGAGCACCTCGGCCACCATCTCGTGCCCCACGGCGAACGGAGCGCGCCGCGGGATCTGGCCGAGCCCGATATAGAGGTCGAGATCGCAGCGGGCCACGGCGAGGGGGCGCAGCAGGGCGGCCTCGTTCGAGTCGAGCTTCGGCTCGGGGACATCGCGCCAGGCGTACTGGCGCGGCCCGAGGAACTGGAGCTGTTGCATGGGGAGGCTCCGAGCGGGCGCAGGGCGCGAGGGATGTCGCGCGTTCGTATGTATGTCATACTACATAGAACGAATCAAGGCCGTTCTTCCCAGGCTCCCGCCGCGGGATCGGCCGGGGCGGTGTCCTCGAGGGCCGTGCGGCCTCGAATCGCCCCTTCGAACCGGAGAAGCGGTGCCCCGCGTCGACACCCATCAGAAGCGCGCCATGCTCGAAGCGGCCGTGCGACTGTTCCGCCGCCACGGCTACGAACGGACGTCGATGCTCGATGTCGTGCGCGAGAGCGGCGGTCCCCGCGGCTCTCTCTACCACTACTTCCCCGGCGGCAAGGTCGACCTGGCGCGCCAGGCCATCGAATTGGCGAACGCCGCGGTCCGCGACTGGATCCAGGCCGCGGGCGTCGCCTCGACCTCTCCGGCCGACTTCGTTCGGCGGCTCGGGAAAGCGTACGCCGGTGCGTTGCGTGGCTCCGACTTCAGCGAGGGCTGCCCGATTGCCACGGTCGCACTGGAGACGGCGCCCGGCATCCCGGAGCTGGGCGACACCTGCGCAGCCGGCTTCGACAGCTGGATCCAGATCACCCGTGAGATCCTTCAGCGCCACGGCCTGCCCGAGTCCAATGCCGCCAGCACCGCCCTCCACGCCGTCAGCGCGATCGAAGGGGCGTTGATCCTCTCTCGCGCGCGAGGCAACACCGAGCCCCTCGACCGCGTCGTGTCCCTGCTCGCCGATGGTCTCGTGACCGACTGAAGTCGGGATCGGGCCTGTGCCACCATGGCGGCATGCCCAACGACGTCGTCCTCTACGAAGAACGCGACTCCATCGCGATCATCACGCTGAACCGCCCGGAGAAGAAGAACACGCTCACCGACGCCGTGATCCAGGGCGTTGCGAATGGGATCGACGCGGCGTCGAAATCGCCGGCGGTGGCCGCCGTCGTGCTGCGCGGCGCGGGCGACACGTTCACGGCCGGCTACGACCTCACCGCCGGCAGCGATGCCGGTTCGGGGGGTGGTGAGCCGTCGGGTTGGAGCACGCCCTACGGCGCCGTCGGCCCGAAACCGCGCGAAGGTGCGTGGGACCCGGTGCGCGACTGGCAGTTCATGGGGAACAACGTGCGCCGGTTCATGAAGATCTGGGAGTGTCCGAAACCGGTGCTCGGCGAGGTCAAGGGCTGGGCAGTTGGCGGCGCGACCGATCTCGTGTTGTGCTGCGACCTGCTCTTCATGGCCGAGGACGCGCACATCGGATACGCGCCGAGCCGGATCTTCGGCACGCCGACGACCATGCTCTGGGTGTACCGACTCGGCCTCGAGCACGCGAAGCAGTTCCTGCTCACCGGGCGCGCGATCGACGCCGAGACGGCCTACCGCATCGGCCTCGTGTCCCAGGTCCTGCCGAAGGATGACCTCTCGCGGGTCATCGAGGAAGAGGCCCAGCGTTTCCGGCACATCCCGGCGAACCAGCTCGCGCTCAACAAGCTGCTCATCAACCAGGCCTTCGAGAACATGGGGCTGCGCACGAGCCAGCTGCTCGGGACCTTCTTCGATGGCGTCACGCGACACACCGAAGAGGCCTATCGCTGGGTCGAGGCCTTCGGCGAACGCGGCTTCCGCGAGGTGATCCGAGAACGCGACGCGCCCTGGGGTGACTACGGCGAGAAGAAGCGCACCTAGCCGGACGAGCCGCACGAAACGGATCCGACGCGTTCCTTGACCCCCTCCCCGGCCGGAGACGATACTCGCGGACTTTGCGGAACCTTCCGCGCCTTCGGAGTGCGTCCATGCCGCTCGGCTTTCACTTCCCGTTCTCGACGATCGACGCGAAGGCTCAGGCGGAACTCGCGCAACTGCTTCGGGACCGCGGCTATGGGCACGTGTGGACAGGGGAGAACCCGGGCACCAACGGCTTCCTGCCCCTCGCCCTCGCCTCTCAGTGGGCGCCCGGACTCGGGCTCGCCAGCGCGTGCTTCCCGGTCCAGACGCGCGGCCCGGGCTTGTTCGCCGACACCGTGGCCCAGCTCTGCGCTTCCGCTCCAGCGAGCCCGGTGATCGTGGGAATCGGCAGCTCCTCGGAGTGGGTGGTCCAGCGCATGAACGGTCGCCCCTATGGCCGGCCCGTGGAGAGCGTGCGCGACATGGCGCGGTTCTTGAGTGCCGCCCTCGCCGGAGAAGACGTCCGCGCCGACAACGCCAGCTTCCGGGTTCGCTACAAGCTGGCACGTCCGCTCGCGCGCCCCCCGAAGCTGATGGTGGCGGCCCTGCGGCCGAAGATGATCGAGATGGGCGCCGCCGAGTCCGACGGCGTGATCCTGAACAACGTGGTGCCCGAGGATCTCGCGAAGATCGTGCCCCTGGTCAAGCGTCACGGTGCCGACAAGCAGATCGCGGCGCGGGTCTACGTCACGCCCGTGGAAGACCCGACGATCGTTCGTCAGGTCGGCGCCGCGTCCCTGGCCGCCTATCTCGGTGTGCCCACGTATCGGAAGCACCAGGAGTGGCTCGGCCACTCGGATCTCTTCGCCCCTCTTTGGGAGGCGTGGGATCAGGGCGGCTTCGCGGCAGCGCGCGCGGCGGTCACCGACACGATGGTCGACCACCTCTACCACCACGGCAGTCCGGAAGCCTGTCGCACCTTGATCCGCGACTACGAAGCTGCCGGCGTCGATCACGTCATCGTGAGTCCCGTCGAGGAAGCCCTCGACCCCCGTGAGATCGCGCGCCGGCTCGCGCCCCAGTGACCACCGACGCGAGTGACGAACACTTCGTACCGGGTCGGCTCTGCCTGTTCGGCGAGCATTCCGACTGGGCCGCTGGTTATCGCAGCGCGCACCCCGAAATCGCCCGTGGCGTCTGCGTGGTCGCGGGGACCGAACGCGGCGTGCGGGTACGCGCCACCCCGGCCGAGGGGTCGTTGATCGTGAGCAGCCGGGTCGCCGGTCAGGCCCAGTGCGAACCGTGGCAGATCCCGTGGCGGGAGGCCGAGCTGGTCGCGGCCGCCGGCTCGGACCACTTCCTGCGCTACGTGGCGGGCGCAGCCGCCGAATTCGAAGCACGCTGCAGCGGCCGCGGTGCCACGCTCTCGTTCACGTCGAATCTTCCTGCCCAGAAAGGGCTGTCCTCCTCTGCCGCGGTCTGCGTCGCGACATTGCGCGGGCTCGCCGAAATCGCAGGCCGCTCACTCTCGCGAGAAGAAGAAATGGAGTGGGCCTACCTCGGAGAGCGCCGGACCGGCTCCGCCTGTGGACGCCTCGACCCGATCGTGGCCTACGGTCGGGTGGTCTCGCGGGTGGACTTCGACGGAGACGACGTCGCGATCGGATTTCCCGAGGTCGCGACGCCGGTCCCGTTGGTCGTCGTCGATCTCGGGCGCAGCAAGGACACGCCGCGGATCCTCGCGGACCTGCATCGCTGTTATCCCGATGCGCCCGACCCCCAGGCCCGAGCCGTTCGCGAGGCGCTCGGGGCCGCGAATCAGGCGACGGTCGCGGGGGCGCTGCGGGCACTCGCCGCGGGAGACCTCGAAACCCTCGGGAAGCTGATGACCGAAGCCCAGGCACGCTTCGACCGCGACGTCGTGCCTGCGTCGACGGCGCTCGAGGCGCCGCACCAGCAGCGGGTTCTCGCCCATCCCGCGCTCGCCGAGCTCGGGTTCGGCGCGAAGGGCGTCGGGTCGCAGGGAGACGGCTGCGTGCAGGTGGTCGCACGCGACGCGGAAACCCAGGCGACCCTCGTCGCTCGCCTCGGCGACGAGCGCGGGCTCAGCGCATTTGCGATGACGGTGCCTGCGACGGACCGACGCCCGCACCCCGCGCCTGACGAATCCGCCTGAGCAGCTGACGCATGTCGGGCTGGCGCGGCACGACCGCCAGAGCCTGCTGGATCCGCTGTTCCGCCATGCCCAGGGAGCCCAGGCGCACCCAGAGCTTCGCTGCGTTCCGGAGCCCGTCGACGTTCCGCGGCTCCAACACCAACGCTTCTTCGTAGGCGTCGAGGGCCGGACGCCACTGCTGCTGGGCCTCCAACGCCAGACCGAGATTGATCGACGTGCGTGCCGCTGGAGCGAGCTGCAAGCTGCGCCGGAACTCGGCCTCCGCCTCGGGGTAGTGTTCGTTCTGGTACGAGATCACCCCGAGGTCGTGACGCACCGAAGCGGAATCGCGTCCCAACCAGGTGAGGATCTGGGCCGACTGACGCAGCTTGTCTTCGTCCGGTGGGTCGAGGGCGCGCACCACGCCGAACTGGAACACGAGAGCACCGAGGATCACATAGGTCGCGTAGGCGAGTCCCAGGAACGCGATGAGCGGACGGAGCCAGCGGCGCGGCGGAATCGTCTCGTCGTCGGCGCGCGCGCGCGCACCGAGCAACACCTGGGCGACGGGGCCGTCGCGCAGCTTCCAGATCGCTCCGTCGAGGACGAAGTGCTGGAGGTTCACTGCCGCGGTGACCAGCAGAGCCACGCCGCCATCGACACCCCGCTCTCCGAGCACGTCGGGCGCGAACAGGAAGAGCGGAATGCCCCACAGCGCTCCGCCCGCCAGCCAGATCTGGAGCAGGTAGTTCCCCTGCCGGTGTTCGCGGCGTGCGCCCCGCGCGTAGTAGGAGCTGACCCAGATGTATTGGATCGAGTGTCCCATCGCGATCCAGAGGAACACGTAGTGCGCCATGCCGTCCGAGAACGGTGCCAGACCGCTGAACCAGCCGGCGTAGCGACTCATCGCCGGCGCCACGAACCACAGCGCCTGCAATCCGATCAGCGCGAACGCGGGGACCAGATCCGACAGGGTCGCACGGCGCAGCAGGAGGCCGACGAACACGGCCACACTGGCGACGTACGCCGCGAAGCAGCCCCACATCAGCTGGGACTGGAGCGACGCCGGAAGCCCCAGACGCACCACGTCGTAGAGCCCCTGCGAGACGTCGAGGGGCGCATAGTCGGCCTGGGGCGCCTCGCCCTGCACGGAGATCACCACCAACAGCCAGGAAAGCCCGAAGCTCGCGTAGAACCAGCGCTTCGCCGCCGGGGGCACCGACACACCGCGGCGACCGAGCAGCATCAGGGCGATCCCGTAGTTCTGGCCGCTGTAGTGCCAGGGGCTCCAGATCAAATAGATCGCCAGCATCCAGGCGCCGACCGTCTCGACGTAGACACCGAGGACGAAGACCGCGTAGACGAGCACGCTCGCCCAGATCGAGAAGAACGCGTAGTGGCGACGATCGCTGGGTCGCTCGTAGACACGCAGCAGCGTCGCCCCGTAGTGGGGAACGCCCGAGAAGAGCACCAGGATCGGGAGCACTTCGAGGGGCAGCACCCGCATCACGCCGCCGCCGAAGGCCGCGATCGCCAGGAAGACGACGAGGTAGGCGCCCCCACAGCCCAGGAGCAGGTCCCACGCCGGGCCGTAGAGCCAGCGCGGCGCGGCGGCCTCGTGGGTCGTCATCGGGAAATTATACCGGGGCGCCGAGCGCGGTGGGCTTGCGCGCCACACGGGCGCGCGAGCGTCCTATCAGCCGCGTGCGCGGCGGGGCCGCGCGCGCTTCGCAGCGGAGGCTGCGCTCACCGAGATCGGGCGCGCACCCCAGCCCAGGGCGTTCAGGTGGGCGCCTGCCCCTTCCACGTCCGCCGTGATGACTCGCCCGTCGGCGAAGACGACGGTCTCTGCATCATGGCGCACCACGGTCCCGCCCTGGGCCTTCGCCAGGGCGTGAACTTTCCCGCCCGACTGCAAGATCACCAAGGTGATCGGACCGGTGGGGTCGCAGGTTTCAGCGGCGAACGTCGGCGCCGGCGCCAGGAGCGCCGCGCAGAGACCCCCGATCCCGAGCGCGATTCGCAGGCTGCGTGCCATGGGGTCGGGATCGTCCTGCGGACGCGGGAGCTTGAGAGCCCCCGAAGATGCCGCCCCAGTCCCGGGGGCGTCCGGACGATACGGGGGGCATGAAGACGCTTCGAGTCTGCGTGGTGCTCCTGGCATGGACGACACTCGCGTGTGACCGCCTGGCTGAATTCGGCGATGCGGTCGCTTCGAGCGAGCCCACGGCGGAACGTCCGGAGGGATGGGAGAGCCTCGAGGGCGATGGTTCCTCGTCTCGGCTCTACTACCAGTTCATCGACGATGCAGGACGCGTGCGCTTCGTCGAGCGGCTCGACGAGGTCCCCGAAGCGTGGCGTGCGAACGTGGGCTTCGTGAAGATGGACGTCGCGCCGCCGCTCTCTCCCGGAGCCGCCGCCGCCGCACGACGCCAACAGCTCGGGGGTGGCGGCACGACCGTCGCCGCCGCTGGAGGCGCGGGCCCCGTGCTGCTCTACTCGGCCGAGTGGTGCGGCGCGTGCCAGAAGGCGAAGCGCCACCTGTCGCGACGCAACGTCTCCTACCAGGAACTCGATGTCGACAACCCGAACCACGCCAAGGCGCTGGTGCAGAAGACCGGATCGCGTGCGATCCCGGTGCTCGACGCCGGCGGCCGCATCTTCACGGGCTTCGATTCGGGCGCCTACGACCGCATGCTCACGGGCGTCTAGCCCCCAGAGCTGGCCCAGGACATCAGGTCCCCGTGAACTCGGGCGTGCGCTTCGCGACGAAGGCGCGCATCGCCTCCTGCAGGTCGTTCGACTGCAGACTCGTAGAGAGCGTGAAGAGCGCGTTGAAGAGCAGGCTCTGATCCGTGGTCAGCTCTTCGTTCTGCTGCAGCATGAACTTCGTGCCGCGGACCGCCATGGGCGAGTTCGCTGCGATCTCGAGGGCGAGCGCCTCCGCCGCCTCGAAGAGTGCCTCGGCATCCGGCGCGACGTCGTTCACCAGGCCGATCTCGGCGGCGCGCGCCGCGTCGATGTCCTTGCCGGTGTAGGCGAGCTCAGCGACATGGCCCGCGCCGACCACCTTCGGCAGGCGCTGCAGGGTTCCCACGTCGGCCACAATCCCGATGCGCGTCTCGCGAATGCTGAAGGTCGCATCTGCCGAAGCCAGGCGCATGTCGCAGGCGGTGGCCAGATCGATGCCACCGCCGAGACAGTGGCCGTGGATCGCGGCGATCACCGGAAGCGGGCACGCCGCCAGCGCCGTGATCCCGTCCTGGAAGGCACGGGTCGTCTCCAGCTGACGCAGATTCGCGACGGCCTGGGACGACTTCTCCCGCTTCACATCGATGGCTTCGCCCGCCGCCATCAGGTCGAGTCCGACGCAGAAGCTCTTTCCGCGCCCCGCGAGCACGATGGCGCGCACCTCTTCGTCGGCGGCGAGCGCCTCGAGGGCGCGCGGCAGCCCGGTCCACATCTCGCGGATCAAGGCGTTGCGCTTCTCCGGCCGATCCAGCCAGAGAAAGCCGACCGGCCCCCGCTTCTCGAGGCTCAGCGTGTCCGAGGCGAAATCCATGACGGGGCTCCTTCGGTGCGGTGGTGCCGCGTGGCGCGGTCGGTTCCCGGTGGTACGGAGACGAGGCTGGGCGAAACGCCGGATTCGCGCAACGCTTCCGCCCGGCACCCCACCGCACGAGCGGAAGTTCACCCGGTGCCCGAGGAGGGAATCGATGCCTACTTGGTTGCGCGCGATCGTCGGCTTGGCGGGGTTGTTGTTTCTGGTTCAGGCCCTGGGTTGGGCGGCGACTCCCGAGCGCGCCGCCGAGGGACTCGGCATGCCCTTGCTCGACGGGCTGGGACGCAGCAGCCAGGCGGGAGACTTCTTCGCGTTCTTTCTCAGCCTGGCGACGCTGATCGGCCTGGGCGCCCTGCAACAACGACCCCATTGGCTCCAGGCCGGGGCGCTGATGCTCGGGAGCGCCGCGATCGGACGCCTGTGGATGTGGGCTGTCCACGATGCCGCGTTCGCCACCCAGTTCATCGTCATCGAGGCCGTGTTCGCGGGCCTGCTGCTCTTCGCAGCGAGCCGAGCGGGCGACGCGACCGACGCCTAGCCTGGTTCGACCGCTCCGCGCCCGAACGCAGAACGGCCCCCCCGAACGCCGCGTTCGGGAGGACCGACTGAGGAGAGACGTTGTGGGCTAGCGCGTCTGGCGTCGGCTGCGGGCCGCGAGGCCGAGGAGCCCGACGCCCACCAGGGCGGCCGTCGACGGCTCGGGCACGACGCCCCAGTGCTTCACGTGCTTCGTGGTCCACACCCACTTGGAGTAGTAGCGGGGGTAGTAGCGGCCCCGGTACTTCACCCAGCGCTTCACCCGGACCTGCTTCTTCACCTTCTCGGCCACCTTCACGCCGAAGATCTGATCGAGGAAGATCTGATTGCCGAGGTCCATGTTCTTGTTGGAGATGTAGAAGGTGGTGTCCTTCTTGTGGCTGCGCAGGGAAAGTGCAATCTCGCCGTGATCGTTGTCGCGGTCGATCTTGCGAAGATCGCGTCCCCAGAACTTCAGTCCCTTCAGAACGTCGTCATTCGCGAAGTTCAGGAAGATCTCTTTGATCGAACCGGTGGACCACACGTTTACGCGGACCTTTCCGTCGATCTTCATGTCGTCCAGGGTCACCTTGACCATGCCCTTCTCCCCGTGGTCATCGAGGATGAAGGTCTGGGATACCGCGTGTGCGCTCGTGGCAAGTCCAAGCAAGAGCACGGCGGCGAAGGCGCCACCCAACCAGCTGCGTTTTCCGCATCGAATCATCGTTTCCACTCCTGGTCCGCCGGTCTCGCGAGGCGGCCACCGAAGCGGTGGGCCGGTCTCGACGAGGAGAAGGGGTTCGCGGTGAAGTGGTGCGCGGGGGCCGGTTGTGTCAGCCAAAGGGCTGCATTTTCTTTGCAGAAACAATGGAGTAGGTGTGAAGCCGGGCTCCTGACCGGGCTCCCTGCCGGCCCGGGAACCCGAGTTGCCGGCGAGCGAACCCACCCCCTCGGGAAACAGGCGTGAAGCAAGCGATTCTGACCATCGCCAAAACGTGGTTCGCCACGCGGCGGGGGCCGTGCCGCGTGGGACGACGTCCCCGAAAGCCGTTTTGGCACTGGGGGTTGGCCCCGGGGCGCCCGTCGGGGACGGGGGCCCGCTGGGCAGCCGCCACCGCCGCGTGCGGGTGGCTCGCCTGCCCGGCCCCGGAAGCGCCGCCCCCGGTGGAGCCGCCGAACGTGGTCCTTTACGTGGTCGACACCCTCCGGGCCGACGCGATCGGGCCGAGCGGCCAGGCCTGGGCCCGGACGCCGGCCCTCGATGCCTTCGCCCGCGAGGCGGTCGTCTTCCAGCAGGCGCGGGCCGTCTCCTCCTGGACCCGGCCCTCGATGGCATCGATCCTCACCGGGGCCGAGCCCGGTGCCCACCGCGTCGAGACCCGCCACGACGCCCTGCCGGAAGATCTCCCCAGCCTCGCGAGCCGGCTGGGGTCGGCCGGGTACACCACCGCCTATTTCACGGCGAACCCCAACGCGGGTTCGTTCTTCGGGTTCGGCCGCGACTTCGACCACGTGGCCGAGCTCTACGCGCGCCGCGAGGCCGGGACGATCGACCAGTCCGAGCTCATCACCCGCGATCGCGACGTCGTGGACCGGGCCCTGGCCTGGATGGAAACCGCGCCACGTCCGTTTCTGCTGGTCGTGCTCTGTGTCGATCCGCACCGGCCCTACCGGCCGAGCACGCCGCTCGCGGCGGACGCCGCACAAGAGATCCGCCGGGCACGTGCCCCGGCGGCGGCGCGCGAACGGGGTGCGCCCTGGCCCGAGAACTGGCGACGCTGGCGCGCGCGCTACGCGGGCGAAGTCCGCGACGCCGACGCGGCCTTCGGTCGGCTCGTCGCGCGCCTGGAGTTCACGGAGGAACTCGACCAGAGCCTGGTCCTCTTCACGTCGGATCACGGCGAAGAGTTTCTGGAGCACGGCGGAATCGACCACGGCCGCACCCTCTTCGACGAGGTGCTGCGTGTCCCGCTCGTGGTGCGCTTCCCCGCGACGGCCAGTGTCGCCCCCGGCGTGCGGCGCGACGCGGTCGACAGCCTCGACCTGGTCCCCACCATCCTCGACGTGTTGGGCCTGCCAAAGGAGGACGCCCTGCCCGGACGCTCGCTGCGCGGCCCGGCGGGAGAACCCCGCGCGTTCCCAGTTGCCGCGCGGCTGGCAAAGGAGGGTCAGGACCTGCGATCGGTGGTCACTCCCCCCTGGAAGCTGATCCGCGACGGCGCAACCGGATCCGATCATCTCTACCGCGTGGACGGGGCCGCCCCCGAGCCCCACCCCATCGCGCTCGACCGAGACCCGTCGGTTCGCGCCGAGGTCACGCGACTGCGCCGGCACCTCGACGCCTGGACGGCAGCCGAGACGGCGCGCTCGGGTGCCCCCGCCGCTCCCCTTTCGGAGGAAGCGCGCGCGGCACTGGAGGCGCTGGGATATGCGGTCCCCGACGAAGAGAGCGAGGCCGAGACCGAGGCGGCGCCCGCGCGCTAGCGTTGTTCACGGCGCCGCGTGTCGGCGCGCGAGGAGGCACACCGATGGTCCCGATCCGACGCCTGTTCGTCACCGGCGCGAGTACCGGGTTGGGGTTCGGCCTCGCCGACCACTACGCGCGCGAGGAGACCCACCTCGGTCTGGTCGCGCGACGCGAGAACCTGCTCCAGGACCACGCCAAGCGCTGGCAGGAGCGCGGCGCCCAGGTCGAAATCTACCCCGGCGACGTGGCCGACACCGGCTTCATGCGCGCCAGCGCAGAGCACTTCCTCGACGCGGCCGGCGGCTGCGACCTGGTGTTCGCGAACGCGGGCGTCTCGATTCCGAACCGCACCCTCCAGGGCGAGTCCGACGACGTCGCGTGGCTGATGGGGGTCAACGTCGTGGGCGTCACCAATACGGTGCTGCCCTTCGTGCCGGCGCTGTGTCGGCAGGGCTCGGGGGTCCTGTGCGCCGTGAGCTCGGTCGCCGGGCACGGTCCCCTGCCCGGCCGCGCCGCCTACTCGGCCTCGAAGGCCGCGGTCACCACCTTCATGAGCAGTCTTCGCATGGATCTCAGCGGGACCGGCGTCCACGCGATGGCGCTCTGCCCTGGATTCGTCGAGACACCCCTGACCGAGGGCAATCCGAACATGCCCTTCCTGATCTCCCTCGACGAAGCGGTCCGCGAGATGGCCGGCGCAATCGAGGCGCGCAAGCACACCTACAGTTTTCCGACGCCCATGCGCTGGCTGTCGCGGGCGATGCGCCTCGTTCCCGAGAGCTGGGTGCAGCGACTCGCCCCGGCCGCGAAGCCCGACGACGCCTGACCGAACCCGAGCGGAAGAAGGAGCACAGCGTGCAGGACCTGGCAGGAGCCCACGCCCTCGTGACCGGCGGGGGCACCGGAATCGGACTCGGCATCGCACGGCGGCTGCTCGAAGCCGGCGCGGTCACCACCCTCGCGGGACGCCGCGAGGACGTGCTCGAAGCCGCCGCGAAAGAACTGGGCGCGGCCATCCCGGACGCCCCCGAGATCCGCACGATCGGCTGCGACGTGTGCGACCCGGAGGCGGTCGAGGCGGCCGTCGAACACGCGAGCGACGGCGAGGGGCGCCTCCAGGTGGCGGTGGCCAATGCGGGAGTCGGCGCGGGGGGCCCGTTCCTGATGCTCGAAGCCGACGCCCTCCGCCACGTCCTCGACGTGAACGTCGTAGGCGCCTTCAACACCCTCCGTGCCGCGGCCCTGCGCATGCGCGACGCCGGCGGCTCGATCATCGCGATCTCGTCGATCGCCGGCGCACTCGGCGGTCGCTTCCGTGCGGCCTACGCCACCAGCAAAGCGGGCCTCGACATGCTGGTGCGCAGCGGCGCCGACGAACTGGGCGGCTTCGGGATCCGGATCAACTCGCTGCGCCCCGGCGTGGTGCCGTCGGAAGCGACGTCGCCCCTCTTCAACTTCCCGGACATCGTCCAGGACTACGAACGCCAGATGCCGCTCGGCTTCGTCGGAGCGCCGGAGGACATTGGAGACGCGGTGGTCTGGCTCGCGAGCCCGGCGAGTCGCTGGGTGACAGGACAGAACATCGCGGTCGACGGCGGACACACCCTGCGGCGCGCACCCGACTTCGAGCGCGCGATCCGCGCGCAGCTCGGCGAAGAGGCCTATGCGCAGGTGGTGAAGCCCGGATTCGGGCCGGCGGGCACTTAGCCGCGCTCAGGCGCCGGGCAGCAACACCGCCTTCCCGGCCAGCCGTCGTTCGACGAGCGCCGTCAACACGGAGCCGGCTTCCGAGAGCGGGAAGGTCGCGGGCGGTGCGGGTCGCAGCTTCCCCGAAGCCAGCAGCCCCGCGAACTCCTCGAGCAGGACGCGATTGCCGCCGGGCTCCCGCCCGGTCCAGCCGCCCCAGTCGACCCCCACCACCTGACAGCTCTTCAGCAGGATCAGGTTGAAGGGCACGCGCGGAATCTCCCCCGTCGCGAAACCGATCACGAGGTAGCGGGCGCCCGGCGCGCAGGCGCGCAGGGCCGGTTCCGCATAGTCGCCGCCCACCGGGTCGTAGACGAGATCGACGCCACCCCCCGAGAGTTCCTTCGCGCGGTTCTTCAAGTCTTCCCGGCCGTAGTCGATGGTCTCGTCGGCGCCGCGTTCGCGACACAGGGCGAGCTTCTCTTCCGACGATGCGGCCGCGATCACGCGCGCTCCGAGCGCTTTCGCCAGGTCGATCGCCGCCAGCCCGACGCCACCCGCCGCCCCGAGGATGAGGATCGTCTCGCCCTCGCGAACCTGCGCGCGTCGCGTGAGCGCGAAGAGCCCCGTGCAGTAGCTCTGGAGCAGACAGGCCGCGGTGGGCATGTCGACACCCTCAGGGATCGGCAGCGCGCCCTTCGCCGACACCGCCACCTTCTCGGCGAAGCCGTTGACGCCCATCATCGCCAGGACCGGGTCGCCCACGGCGATGCCCTCGACGCCCGGACCGAGTTCGGCCACCCGGCCGGCCACTTCGCTGCCCGGGACATAGGGGACCGGCACCTTCACCTGGTAGAGCCCCTGCGCCATCAGGGCATCGACGAAGTTCACGCCGCAGGCCTCGACGGACACCAGCACCTGGCCGTCGCCGGGAACGGGGTCGGGGCGCTCCTCGAGAACGAGGTGTTTCGGGTGCCCGTATTCGTGACAAACCACCGCGCGCATGGATCGACTCCTTCGCAGAAGGCTCGCCAGGGGCGAGTCGGGTCTCGCATGATGCGCTGGGATCGCGCCGTCGGCCAGCCGGCCCGCGCGGCGCGTCCCGTCGCCACCCGCGTCCGCACCCCCGCAGACCCGCGTGACCTTTCGGAGAGCAAGGCATTTCAGAGACGACTCTTCCGCACCGCGGCCACCCGCCGCCAAGGAGCATCCCGATGACATTGAACGAGCAGCAGCAGGCCCTCTGCGAGGGTCATTCCTGGGACTTCTCGGACCTCCGCGCCCTCTTCCTCAACTGCACGCTCAAGAAGTCCCCCGAGCTCTCGCACACCGAGGGCCTGATCCGCATCTCGCAAGCGATTCTGGAGGCGAACGGCGTCCAGACCGAGATCATTCGACCCGTCGACCACGACATCGCGACCGGCGTCTGGCCCGACATGCGCGAGCACGGCTGGGAGACCGACGACTGGCCCCCGCTGCTCGAGAAGGTGATGGCGGCCGACATCCTGGTACTCGGCACGTCGATCTGGCTCGGCGAGAAGACCTCGGTGTGCACCCAGGTCGTCGAGCGGCTCTATGCCGCGTCCGGGCTGCTGAACGAGCTGGGGCAGTATGCGTACTACGGCCGCGTCGGGGGCGCGCTCATCACCGGAAACGAAGACGGTGGGAAACACTGCGCGATGAACATCCTCTACTCGCTCCAGCACCTGGGCTACGTCATCCCGCCCCAGGCCGACGCCGACTGGCTGGGTGAAGCCGGCCCGGGCCCGTCCTATCTCGACGAGGGCAGCGGCGGTCCCGAGAACGACTTCACGAACCGCAACACGACCTTCATGACCTGGAACCTCATGCACATGGCCCGCATGTTGAAGGACGCGGGCGGCATCCCCGCCCACGGCAACCAGCGCAGCGCCTGGGACGCCGGCTGTCGGTTCGACTTCCAGAACCCGGCCTACCGCTAGGACCCGGCGGTGGTCGCCATCGCCTGACCAGGCTTGCACGCCGCGTCGGGCCCCACGTACCGTGCGGGCCCGACGAGGTACCCATGAAGATCGGACTCTGCTTCCCCTACACCCAACCGACCCTCGACCGCGCCACGATGCTCGACTGGTACCGGCGCGTCGACGAGGGCCCCTTCTCGACCCTCTCCTGCGGCGAGCGCATGATCGGCCCGAGCGTCGAGATGAGCAGCACGCTCGCGGCCGCGGCGGCGGTTACCGAGCGTGTGCGGATCGCCCCCACGCTCTACGTGCTCCCGATGCATCCGGCGGTGTTCGTCGCGAAGCAAGCCGCAACCCTCGATCTGATCTCGGGCGGGCGCGTCACGGTGACCGTCGGCGTCGGCGGGCGACCCCACGACTACCGCTGCATGGAGGCAGAAGTGGAGCGGAAGCAGGCCCACATGGCGCAGCAGGTCGCGCAGATGCGCGCGATCTGGCGCGGCGAGCTGCCCTTCGAAGGCACCGAGCCGGTGGGCCCGCAGCCCGTCCAGCCCGGCGGTCCGCCGATCCTGGCCGGCGTAATGGGACCGCGAGCGATCCAGCGCGCCGCGGACTGGGCCGACGGCGTGTACTCGTGGTCGGGGAACGGCGAGCGCGCCGAGCTCGGGGCACAGCTCGAACGCGTCGATGCCGCCTGGCAGGAGAAGCGGAGTGAAGCTCCGATGCGGGTCGCCGGCTTCTGGTATTCACTGGCGCCGAACAGCGGCCAGCGCCTGCACGACTACGCGTTCAAGTACCTGAAGATCGCCGGCGAGGACCTCGCGCGCGGCGTCGCGAAGAGCCTCACGCGCTCGACCCCGGACGCGGTCCGCGCGGCCCTCGACGACTACGAGGCCCTCGGCATCGAGGAGTGCCTGCTCAACTCGGCAACGGACGATCTGGCCGAGATCGACGGCCTCATCGAGGTGATCGAGAAGCGCGGCTAGGCGTCGTCGTCGGGGCGCGACTCTCGGACCGCCGCGCGAAAGATCCCCTTCGCCATGAGACTCTGCGCTTCCTGGGCGCGACGCGCGTAGATCTCCGCGCGCGCGTCGCGGACACCGCGTGCTTCGGCGTCGCTCTGCCAGGCGTACTCCACGAGTGCGCTCGCCAGCGCCAGTTCGCCGGCCTGGGCCCGTCGCCGCGCCTCCTCGGCCAGCGATGACGCGCCCCCAGCGAGCTGCGCGATCGCCCCGGCGAGCTCTGCAGCCCCCGGCGGCAAGAGATGCGACGGGTCCCCGTCGTACCAGCCGCCGTAGAGTCGCCACAGACCGCGCACGACGAAGATCGGGTCGTCGTAGACGGGCCGCAGGTAGGGTCGCTCGAGCAGCTCGCGCGGCACCACCACCGATCGCAGCACCTCGTCGAGGTTCGCCCCCGCGTTCATCGCATCGAGGGTCTGGTGGACGAGACTCTCGAGGAGGGCCGCGGCATCCCCGAGTGCCTCGGCAACCCGCTGCGCCCCGAAGATCGGCGGACCATGGCCCGGGAACAGCTGCTCCGGCGCGAGGGCCGCCATCTTGCGCAGAGCCGCCGCCCACTCCACCGGGTAGCGCTGCACCTTCTGGGGGTTCCCGCAGTTGGGCGACGCCCAGATGAAGAAGTCACCGGTGTAGAGGGCGCGACGCTCGGGAAGCCACGCCCACAGCGCGTCGTCGGTCTCGCCCTTGTCGTGGAAGAGTTCGATCGACACACCGCCCACCTCGAGGGTGTCGCGGGCGTCGACGATGCGATCGGGGTAACGGAACTCGCGCGGGAAGACGGGCTTCGGGAACCCGAACTGGCGCTGGTTGATGTGGGCGTTGTAGCCGTTCGTGGTCTGGTAGCGGTCGAAGCGCGCCGGGCAGGCGCGATGCGCCCAGATCTCGATCGGAGGCGCACCGCGTTCTTCCGCCTCGGCGTGGAAGTGACGCAGACCGAAGACGTGATCGACGTGGCCGTGGGTGTAGATCCCCAGCCGGACCGGGTCCTGGGTCCAGGCGCGAACGCCGTCGTAGACCGCCTGTGCGTGGAACAGACTCGAGGTGTCGACGAAGGCAAGCCCGTCCTCCGTGCGCAGCACCAGCGCGTTCGAGAAGGCGGACTGAAAGGCCATCCCCCCGTCGAGCGGATGCAATGCCACCTGCACTCGACCCGGGTGGACCGACGCGCCCGCGAGATCCCCCTGCCAGGCACGCTCCGCCCAGGCCTCGAGTTCCGTCATGCTTGGTTTCCGCGCCTGCGCGTCGCTAGGCGTCGACCTCGAAGGAGAGCCCGGCGTGGGTCACCAACCGCTGGAAGAGCGGCTCGCCCAGGCCCGAAGCAGGCGTCCAGAAGCCCCCCTCGACCAACGGCGGATCCACCGCCAGGGAGAGCGCGCTCTCGGCGAGCATCTTCGACGTGGAGCCGTAGCCCGGATCCCGGTCGCCCCGGAAGGTCGCGCACAAGGGGGGCGCACCGTCCGGCGCAGCGGC
Source organism: Myxococcota bacterium (assembly GCA_039030075.1). Lineage (NCBI taxonomy): Bacteria > Pseudomonadati > Myxococcota > Myxococcota bacterium. The sequence goes on from JBCCEW010000013.1 coordinate 126,382, forward strand.
GTGGAAGCGCAGCTCCCAGAAGCCGCGCTCTTGCTGCTCGGGCGTCGGGCCGTCTCCGGGTTCGGGCAGCCAGCGCGTCGCGAGGCGGCGCAGGGGACCGACCGAGAGCGCGCCCATCCCGACGCCCATGCCTCCGGCGATGCCCCAGGCGCGCGCCGCACCGGCCGGGCCGTCGCCCGTCAGCATGAACTCCTCGTAGCGGAAGTCGCGGCCGTAGGCGTCGTCCTGCAGCGCGTTCGAACGGCGCACCACCCGCGTGTTGATGCCCGCCATCACGAACGGCGCCGTCCACTGGGCGAAGGCCTCCGCGTACTGGGGCGAGAGCGCATCCCGACCGTCGGGTCCCGGGGCGCGTCCCTCGGGATCCAACGAATAGGGGTTGGCCATCACGCGCCGGATCGACGGGTCACGCTCGGCCGTCTCGAGCATGTCGAGCATGCTGGCGATGGTTCCGCCGCTCATGCCGCCGCGAAAATCGGCGACACCGCATTGGATGTGCGCACTCGGCGCGCCGTGCCGCGCACGCATCTCGCGCTGGACCGCGAAGACGCCGAGGTCGGACGGGATCGAGTCGAAACCGCAGGTGGGCACGATCCGCGCACCCGATGCGCGCGCTTGCGTCTCGTGGGCGTCGATCATGCGCCGGATCCAATGCACCTCACCGGTGAGATCGCAGTAGTCGGTGCCGGCTGCGACGCAGGCCGCCACCAGCTTCGAGCCGTACTTCGCGTAGGGGCCCACGGTCGTGCAGACCACCCGGGTGCGCTCGGCGAGTGCCTTCAGCGAGGCCGCATCGTCGCCGTCGCCGATCACGATCGGAAGCTCGGGCGCCGCGATGGCCTCGCGTACGCCTGACAGCTTCTTCTCGTTGCGCCCGCCCAGCGCCCAACGCACGCCGTCCTCCGACGCGCGCCGTTGCAGGGCCTCGGCGACGAGAACGCCGGTGAAGCCGCTCGCTCCCCACAAGACCAGATCGAATTCTCGTTCGGCCGCCATGCTCTGCCCTCCGCTGGTGGGTGAGGCAGTGTCGCATGCCCGGGGCGTTTGGCACGGGCCGGTTTTTCGCGTCGTGCACCGCGTCGGACCGTAGAATGCGGCGATCCCGCTCGACTGCGAAAGGAATCCCCATGCCCGGACCGCTCGACGGCGTCCGCATCCTCGACCTCTCCGCCGTGATCTCCGGCCCCCTGGCCGCCACCCTGCTCTCCGACCAGGGAGCCGACGTGCTCAAGATCGAAGCGCCGGGCCTGGGCGACATCCTGCGCTACGTCGGAACCCACCGCGGCGGCATGTCGGGCCTCTTCCACGTGATCAACCGGGGCAAGCGCGCGATGACCCTCGACCTGCGCGACGAACGCGGCAAGGAGGTCCTGCGGGAGCTCGCCCGGCGCAGCGACGTCGTCATCCAGAACTTCCGGCCCGGTGTGGTCGACCGGATGGGGATCGGATACGACGACCTTCGCAAGGAGAACCCCGATCTGATCTACGTCTCGATCAGCGGCTTCGGTCGACAGGGCCCGTACTCCCAACAGCGCGTCTACGACAACGTGATCCAGGCCTATAGCGGGCTCTGCGATACCCAGGGCACCGGCCCCGAGAACCCGCAGCTCGTGCGACAGCTGATCTGCGACAAGCTCACGGCGAACACCGCGGCCCAGGCGATCACTGCGGCGCTCTTTGCCCGCGAGCGGGGACGCGGCGGGCAACACATCGAGCTCGCCATGCTCGACACCGCGGTGCAGTTCCTGTGGCCCGACGCCGCCGCGAACCACACGATCCTCGAGCCCGACGTCGAGCAGCAGCCGACCATCGGTAGCCGCTACGCCCTGATGGCGATGTCGGACGGGTTCGCGACCGCGACCCCCCTGACCGACTCCGAATTCCAGGGGCTGTGCCGTGCCTTCGACCGCGACGACGTCGCGAACGATCCGCGCTTCGCCACGGTGGCCGGTCGCATGCAGCACCTCGAAGCACTCACCGACTTCCTCCAGAAAGACCTCGCCGAGGCGGCGGCGGCGATGCCCCGCGCCGAGGCCGAGAAGCGACTCCACGCGCACGACGTCCCGGCCGGTGTCGTGCGCACGCTGTCCGAGCTCCCCGACGATCCGCAGATCCGCGAGAACGGCACGCTCGAGGAAGCCGACCACCCCCAGTGCGGCCGGATCCGCCAGCCGCGGCCCGCCCCCCGCTTCCACGGGACACCGGCCCAATCCGGGGGCCCGGCCCCCCTACCCGGCCAGGACACGGACGCGGTCCTGGAACAAATCGGCTGGGGCGCGCGCAGCGACGAGCTCCGAGAGGCCGGCGTCGTCGCCTAGCGCCCCGGGCGCCGAGCGCGCTATGGACTTCGGGGTGTCGGCGCTCGCGGACCTCGAAGACCTGACCCTGCCGCGCCCGGCCTGGTTCGAGCGCGCCCTCGAGGTCCCGCGCAAGAGCGAACACGTCGAGGTCGAGGGCTGCCCGATCCACGCCCTGTCCTGGGGCGAGCCGGGGAAGCCCGGGCTCCTCTTCGTCCACGGTTTCCTCGCCCATGCGCGCTGCTTCGCGTTCATCGCCCCCTTCCTGGCCGAGGAACATCACGTGGTGGCTTGTGATCTCTCCGGCTTCGGGGACTCGGGCTACCGCGACTCCTATGCGGACGGGGTGCGCGCGCGGGAGCTGCGCGCACTCGCCGACCATTTCGGAATGCAGCGTCCCACCTTCGTGGCGCACAGCTACGGAGCCACCGTCGCGATGGATGCGCTCGAGCGCTTTCCCGAGGCCTTCGCCGGCCTGGTGCTCTGCGACGTGCTGATGATGCGGCCCGAACCGCTGCTGGCGTTTCGAAAGCGATCGGCGATCACCGCGAAACAGCGCAAGCCACCGCCGCGCCGCGTCTACCCCGATCTCGCGGCGGGCATGGAACGCTTCCGCCTGGCACCGCCCCAACCGGTCGAGGAGCCCTACCTCTTCGAATACCTGGCCCGGCATTCGCTCGAGCCCTGCGAGGGCGGCTGGACCTGGAAGTTCCATCCCTCCTCCTTCGCACTCGACGCACGCGACGACACCTTCTGGTTGGAACAGCCCGAGCGCTTCGTGCGCCTCGCCCACCGCAAGGTCGCGATCTACGGGGAGCGCAGCCTCCTCTTCAACCGCCACACGGTGGCGTACTTGCGGGAGCTGGGCGGAACGGGAATCCCGATGCTCGGTGTGCCCGAGGCCGGTCACCACCTGATGCTCGATCAGCCCCTCGCGTTCGTCACCGCGATTCGCGCCGCGCTCACGCTCCTGGGCGGCGTGCCCGCCTGAGCCCTCCCTGTCCGCCCGCGTCCACGGCGATTCGTCGCCGCGGCCTGACCACCGCTCCCCGGGCTCCAGGAAATCCGATAGGTTCACGCGCCGCTGAGGCCGTCGCCCGACCGAACGGCGGCGTGGCCCCGCGAGCGAGGACCCCCCATGAACGCCGCGAAGAAAGAGGCCTTCGAGGCCGAAGTGCGCAGCTACGTCGGCAAGGCGATCGGGCCGCCGGCGATCGCGCGCGACCCGGTGAACCTGCCGATGATTCGCCAGTGGTGCGACGCCATGGGCGAGACCCACCCGGCCTACGTCGGTGCAGACAGCGCCCAGGCGACCCGCCACGGCGAGGTCGTCGCCCCGCCGACCATGCTCCAGGCCTGGACCATGGAGGGCTGGGAGATGCACGTCGGCTACGACGAGCCGCGCGACGAGCAGCACCGCCTCCACAAGCTCTTCAACGACCACGGCTACACGGGCGTTCTCGGCACCAACACCGAGGAGCACTACGAGCGCTATCTGAAGCTCGGCGACGTCGTGACCGCCGAGACCGTCATCGAAGAGATCTCGGAAGAGAAGGCCACGGGCGTCGGCATCGGATACTTCATCACCACACGCACGCGCTTCACCGACCAGAAGGGTGAGAGCGTGGGTTGGATGACGTTCCGCGTCCTCAAGTACAAGCCGGCCCAGGAGCAGGCGGCGGCCGGTGGCGACGACGCCCAGGCGACCCAACAGAAGCCTTCGCGTATCAAGCCGCCGATGGCGCACGACAACGGCTGGTGGTGGGAGCTCGTGCGCGACGAGTCGATCCTGCCGATCCAGCGCTGCACCGACTGCGGCAAGCTCCGCCATCCGCCGCGGCCGATGTGCGACTCCTGCGGTGCTCAGGGCTTCGACCACATCGCCGCCAGCGGCAAGGGAACCGTCCACACCTATACGGTGATCCACCACCCCCAGTTCCCGGGCTACGACTACCCGATCATGGCCGCCATCATCGACCTCGAGGAAGGCGAACGCATCGCGTCGTCGCTCGTGAACTGCAAACCCGAGGATTGTCGCATCGGGCTGCCCGTCCAGGTGGTCATCCACGAAGACGAAGACGGCTTCAAGCTGCCGCTCTTCGAGCCGGCCAGCTGAGGAACGCAGGCATGCAAGACACGCTCTCGATCTCGGCCCTCGAAGCCGGCCAGGACCTCCCGGACCTGGACCTCCCGATCACCCACACTGTCGTGGTGGGCGGCGCCATCGCCTCGCGCGACTACACGCCGGTGCACCACGACGCGTCCTCGGCGCGGGCGCAGGGTCTGCCCGATCCGTTCATGAACATCTTGACCACCCAGGGCATCTGCAGCCGCTACGTCACCGACTGGGCCGGCCCGAATGCGCTGGTCAAGAGCGTGAAAACGAAGCTCGGCGGTCCGAACCTCCCCGGCGACACGCTCAAGCTCCGCGGCAAGGTCGTCTCGATCGACGGCCAGTGCGCGGACATCGAGGTCTCGGGCAACAACGCCTGGGGCAACCACGTCACCGCCACCTTCAGGATCGAGCTTCCCTGAGGAGCGCGGAAGAGAACCATGCCCACCACCCTCCACGACGAAGCCGCCATCGCCGGCATCGGCCAGACGAAGTACTCGAAGAACTCGGGTGTCTCCGAGCTACAGCTCGCCACCGAAGCGGTGCGCAACGCGATCGACGACGCGGGCCTGAAGCCCGACGAAGTGGATGGCCTCGTCACCTACACGATGGACTCGAGCGACGAGGTCGAGGTCGCCCGCACCGTCGGCCTCGGCGACATGACCTTCTGGAGCCAGGTCAACTACGGCGGCGGCGCCGCGATCGGCCTGCTCTCCCACGCGGCGATGGCGATCGCCACGGGCGCGGCGAAGTACGTGGTGGTCTACCGGGCCCTGAACGGACGCTCGGGTCAGCGCATGGGCCAGGGCGTCTCCGGCAACATCATCAGCAGCGACACGATCCACTGGTCCTGGTACATGCCCTTCGGTCTCTTGACCCCGGCGTCGTGGATCGCGCTGCAGGCCCAGCTCTACATGCACAAGTACGGGGCCACCTCGGAACACCTGGCGCACGTCGCGATCACCCAGCGCATGCACGCCCAGAAGAACCCCAACGCGGCCATGCATGGCAAGACCATGACCATGGACGACTACATGAACTCGCGGATGATCTGCGAGCCGCTGCGTCTGTTCGACTGCTGCCAGGAAGACGACGGCGGCTGCGCGCTCCTGCTGACCTCGCCCGAGCGCGCCCGCGACCTGAAACAAGACGCGGTGGTGCTGCGCGGCGTCACCCAGGCTTCCTTCGAGGGTCAGGAGCAGATGACGAGCTTCTACCGCGACGACCTGGCGGCCCTGCCCGAGATGGAACTCGCGGCGAAGCGGGTGTACGAGATCAGCGGCCTCGGGCCCGACGACATCGATGCTGCCTGTCTCTACGACGCGTTCACGCCCGAGGTGCTGATGCAGCTCGAAGCCTTCGGCTTCTGCGGCAAGGGCGAGGCGAAGGACTTCGTGACCGAGGACTCGCTCACCCTGGGTGGGAAGCTCCCCAACAACACCCACGGCGGCCTGCTCTCCGAGGCGTACCTCCACGGCGTGAACAACATCGCCGAAGGCGTACGGCTCGTGCGCGGCACCTCGTGCAACCAGCCCGACGGCGTCGAGCACGTGCTGGTGACGAGTGGCGTGGGCGTCCCGACCGGCGCCGCGATCCTCGGCAAGGGCTAAGCCCGCACCACCGGACGGACGGCTAGCCGACCAGCCCCGCCGCGATCTTCTCCGCCACCGCCATCACGACGAGGTTCGTGTTGGTGCGCGGCACCTTGGGGATGACCGACGCGTCCGCCACGTAGAGGCCCGACACGCCGCGCACGGCGCCCGTCGGATCGGCGACGGCTCGCTCATCACCCATCCCGCAGGTTCCGACCCCGTGAAAGAACGGCCCATGCGCTTCGCGCACATGGGCATCGAGATCGGCATCGGAGCGATCGAGCTCCCGGTCGAGCGCGGCGGGATCGCGTGCGAGCTCGGACGCCTTGCCGATCTGCCAGGCGAGGCGCAGTCCTTCGCGGACGCGCCGACAGTTCTCGGCGACCTCGGCGAAGGGGAAGTCGACGTCGCCGCCCTCCCCGGCCGATCGGCCCGCCTCGCGCACCCGACCGGCGCCCACCGGCAGCTGGAGCGACACGCTGACCATCAGGGCGTAGCCGCCCGGCTCCCGCTCGACGAAGGGCGTCAGGTTGAGGTCGTTGCGGCGCGCACTGCCCGGCGCGGTCGTGCGCAGGAAGGTCTGCAGGGCCGGGGCGCCCTTGGTGTGATGCTCGCGGAGCATGGGGATGCGCACGTTCACCACGAAGTGGTCCGTGAGCCGCTCGCCGACCGGCGCCGCTGCGACGACGGGGACGCCGAGGGCCCCGAGCGCCTCGGCCGGACCCACTCCCGATCGCCACAGCAGGGTCGGCGTCTGCAGCACCCCGCTCGTCACGACCACCCGCCCGGCCGGGAGCCGGCGACCGTCGTGGAGTTCGACGCCCACGGCCTGGCCGCCTTCGAAGCACACCCGTCGCACGAGCGCCTCGCCTTCGACGCTCAGGTTCGGACGCTTGCGCGCGGGCTCCAGGTAGGCCCGCGCGGCCGAGATTCGTTCGAGCCCGACGCGGTTCATCGGGATCGCGCCGACGCCCGTGGCCCCGGGAGCGTTGTGGTCCGCACAGTCGTCGAATCCCAGGACCCGGCAACCCGCGTGGAAGCGCTGCTGCACGGGAACCCAGTGCTCCTGCGGCCAACGCCGCACCGGAATCGGCCCGGCATCGCCGTGCCAGTCAGCAGCAGGAAAGTCGTGATCCGTCTCGAGCGCGCGGAAGAACGGGAGCACCCCGTCCCAGCCCCAGCCGGCCGGCCAGTCACGGAAGTCGTCGGGCTCGGCGCGCAGCGCCACGCCCCCGTTGATGCTCGAACCGCCTCCGATGCCGCGCCCCTGCTTGTAGTGGCGCGCGCGGCCCCCCGCCTGGACCGAGTGACGCCACTCGTGGGGCCAATCGACTGGGCGGAACAAGGTGCGCAGGCCGTCCGGCAGCGACGCTTCCGGGTAGTCCGGGCCAGCTTCGAGGAGCCGAACGCGGTGCGACGGATCCTCCGACAGCCGCGCGGCGAGCACACAGCCCGCCGAGCCCCCTCCCACGATCACGGTATCGTCCACGGCCGTCAGCGTATCGCGATTCGCGGCACGAGCGGCCCCCGCTCGGCCGCCTTGAACGAGAACGAGAGGAAAGCCGATGGAGTTCGTCGTCAGCTACGACATGCGCGCGCCCGCGTTCGGCGCGCCCGCCCAGACCCTCTACGACGCAACGCTCGACCAGTGCGCCTGGGCCGACGACCTCGGTCTCGACTGCATCGGCCTCGGCGAGCACCACGCATCGCCGGATGGCTACCTGCCCTCACCGATCCCCATGGCCGCGGCGATCGGCGCGCGCACGAAGCAGGTGACGATCCGTCCGAACGTGCTGCTGGCCCCGCTCTACGAGCCCGTGAAGCTCGCCGAGGACCTGGCGGTGCTCCAGTACCTCTGCGGCGGACGGCTCGAGGTGGTGGTCGGCGCCGGCTACCGACCCGTCGAGTTCGCCATGTTCGGCAAGCGCCGCGAAGACCGGAAGCAGCTGTACCTCGAGACCTTCGAGGTGTTGCGGGCGGCGTGGTCCGGCAAGCCCTTCGCCTACCAGGGGCGCGAGATCACGGTCACGCCGGTCCCGAGTCCGCCGCCGAAGCTTCTCCTCGGGGGCAGTCACCGCGCCGTCGCGCGGCGCGCCGCCCACATCGCCGACGGCTACTACCCGCCCGGCGGTGAGAACTGGGAGGTCTACCGCGAGGAATGCCTCCGGCTCGGCAAGCCCGACCCGGGCGTCTGCAAGGTGCTCGGGCCGATCTATACGCACGTCACCCGCGATCCGGATGCGGATTGGGAGCGGATCGCGCCCCACGCCGCCCACGTCGTCGCGTCCTACACCGAGTGGACCGTCGAGGCCTACGGCCGCGCCGGCGGACCGTTCGCCAAGGGCGTCGATCCCGACGATCTGCGCAAGAGCGGCGCGTACCAGGTGGTGCACCCCGAAGAAGCCGTCGAGCGGATCCGCGGTCTCGGTCGCGACCGCACCTTCATCCTGACCCCGCTCCTCGGCGGCCTCGATCCGGAGTTTGCCTGGGAGGGACTGCGCCTGTTCGAGCGCGAAGTCTGGCCCCACGTGCGCGACCTCCAGGACACGCCGCGCTAGCCCTCGACGAACTCGCCCATCCGCGGCGCCACGCGCAGCGCCTCCGGCACGCGCTCGACGCCGATCAGGCGGTCGATCTCCTCGTGCAGGTGGTAGATGCGCCGCTCCTGATACGAGAGCGGGATCGAGCGCAGCGCCCCCGAAGCCACCGAACGCTGCATGGGTGCGAGGTTGCGGAAGTCCTCGTCCATCACGACGTCGAAGACGTCGATGAAGCGGGCCCAGAACTGCTCTTCCGCCTCGGTCTTCGGCTCGCACGCATAGAAGGTCCAGGTGACGTCGCTGGTCTCGACGTCGACCGGCCAGATCTGGATCACGGGAAACCCGATCGTGTCGAGGGGCGCGATCCAGTTCGGAAAGAAGCTGTACGCGGGATTGGTCTCGGCGAAGAGGGGGTCCAGAGGAGCGATCTCGGCGACCGGAACCGGGCTCTCGCGCTGGCGCACGATGGCGTCGGGCCACTTCGGCGTGACCATCCGCGAGTGGCCGTTCGGAAAGAGCCCCATCGCGGCGCCGCGGTGGTCGAGGAGCTTTGCGACGCTCTTCGGATGGATCGTGCGCAGGTGGTACGTCTCGAGGAAGGCGTCAGCGACGATCTTCCAGTTCGCGGGCACGCGCTTCTCGCGATCGCCGACGGCGCGCAACGCCTCGCCCTCGAGCCAGCTCCACTCGTCGGCGACCGGGCCGAGCCATGCGCGCAGGGGCGGTGCCTCGGGATCCTCGTTCACGAACACCCAACCGCCGAAGCTCTCGCAGCGCAGCGGCACGAGCCCGCGTGCTTCCTCGTCGAGCGCTCCGAAGTCGCGACGGTCCGGCACCTGGAGCAGGCGACCATCGAGGTCGTAGGTCCAGCTGTGGTACTGGCAGCGCAAACGCTGGGCCTCGCCGCACGCCTCACGGACGACCGGCGCGCCGCGATGCTGACAGGTGTTGAAGAACGCGCGCAGCACCCCGTCACGGCCGCGCACGAGCAACCAGGGCGACCCGGCGCGATCGAAGGTGCGAAAGCTGCCAGGGCGCGGGAAGTCCTCGTCGCGTCCTACGCACAGCCAGCTGCGCTTCCAGACGCCGAGCTGCTCCAGCCCGAAGAACGCAGGATCCGTGTAGCGCTCGGTCGGGATCGGGGGCAGCGACGGGAAGTCCGGCGGCGGCGCCTCGCGCTCGTGCTCCGCTTGCATCGCCGCACGGATCCGGTCGGCCCACGCCGCCTGGGCGTCCTTCACGTCCATCTGGCCAGGGTAAACCAGTCGGCCTTCCCGCGACTCCATCGCGATAGACTGCCGGGCGCCTTCGCGCGCGAAGGGACCCCACGACCCCGAGGAGAACATGAGCCAGAACACCGAGCTGATCGACCGCTTCGTCGCCGCCTGGGGGCGGCGCGACATCGACGACATCCTGAGCTTCTTCGCAGCCGACGCCGTCTACACCAACATCCCGATCGACCCCCCGAACGAGGGCCTCGAAGCGATTCGCAAGACGATCGAGGGATTCCTCGGAATGTCGGAGGAGATCGAATTCGTGGTGTCCCATACCGCCGAAGCGCCCGGCATCGTGATGAACGAGCGCGTGGACCGCTTCCTGATCGGCGGGCGCTGGGTCGAAGCCAGCGTGATGGGCGTCTTCGAGATCGCCGACGGCAAGATCCAGCACTGGCGCGACTACTTCGACCTGGCCGGCTTCCAGAGCCAGATGGCCGGGGGCTGATCGCCACCCGGACAGCGCCGATCCGTGCGACGCTCCACGGCGTCGCTACGGTGCTCGGATGAACGTCACGCGCCGCCTCGCCCTCGGACTGCTCGGAACCGTCTTCGCCGTCGGCTGTGCCGGAGGGCCGGCGCCGCTGCAGGCGCTGGATCGACCCATCGAGCTCGAACGCTTCATGGGTCCCTGGTACGTCGTGGCCCACATCCCGATCGACCTGCCCTTCGCGAGCGAGGCCAACGCCTACGAAGGCGTCGAGACCTACGCCTTGCTCCCGAACGGCGAGATCGACATCGTCTACGAGTACCGCGACGGCAGCTTCGAGGCGCCGCTCGAATCCCTTCCCCAGCGCGGCTGGGTCCACGACCCGACGAACCGCACCGAGTGGCGGGTGCAGTTCCTGTGGCCGTTTCGTTCGGCTTACTTGATCGCGTGGGTGGACGACGACTACCGACGGGCCATCGTCGGTGTGCCGTCGCGCGACTACGCGTGGATCCTCTCGCGGGACGCGGTGGTCGAAGACGCGGAACTCGACGCATTGAGCGGGCGCCTCGAGAATCTCGGCTACGATCTCGCCGGCCTGCGCCGTGTTCCCCAACGCCCCGCATCGAACGCGCCGGCGTCGCCCTGACGGGCCGGGCCCTCGACCCCCGAACCTCTCCAACGCAGGACGCCCATGCGCTTCACCTACGCCGAATCGATGATCGACCCGAACCAGTACTGCCCGCTCGCGATCGAGGCAGAACAGGCGGGCTTCGACTCGTTCACGGTGCCCGAGAGCATCCTCTACCCGAAAGAATCCGACTCGAAGTACCCCTACACGCCGGACGGCGACCGCGACTTCCTCGACGGCATGCCCTTCATCGAGCCCTTCGTGCTGATGGGCGCGATGGGGGCCGTCACCGAGAAGATCCGCTTCACCACCTTCGTGGTGAAGCTACCCATGCGCCATCCGGTGCTGGCGGCGAAGCAGGCCACTTCGGTCGCCGCGATGACGAACAATCGCCTCGGCTTCGGCGTCGGGCTCTCGCCCTGGCCCGACGACTTCGCCGCACTCGGTGTGCCCTGGGAGAAGCGCGGCAAGCGACTGAATGAGTCGATCGAGATCTTGCGCGGCCTGCAGACGGGTGAGTACTTCGGCTACGACGGAGAAATCTTCCAGATCGACCCGATCAAGCTCTGCCCGGCACCCACGAAGCCCATCCCGATCCTGATCGGTGGCCACTCGGAGCCTGCCTTCAAGCGCGCCGCGCGACTCGGTGACGGCTGGATGCACGGTGGCGGCGGGCAGGCGTCGGACTTCGAGTCCGCGATCCAGCGCATCCAGGAGCTCCGCGCGGAGTACGGCCGCGATCGCGAGCCCTTCGAGATCCACGTGATTTCGATGGATGCCTACACCCCCGATGGCATCAAGCGGCTCGAGGATCTCGGCGTGACCGACGCGATCGTGGGCTTCCGCAACGCCTATGCCCCCGACACGACGACCCTGCAACAGAAGGTCGACGCGCTCCGGGGCTTCGCGGACAAGGTGATCGCCAAGGTCCGCTGACCTCGCCTCCCGCCCCGCGCCGCACTACGCGGGGCGGAAGACGCGTCATGACTCTCCCTCAGCGGCCGAAGATCGTCTGCTGAGTGTCTTGCACGCTGGGGCCGGTCGGGCCTGAGCCCGGTCCGGGTGTGAAGGGAGAGCCGGCGGAAATCCGGAACTCGACGTCGAAGTCGGACTGGTTCTGTCCATCACTCGGCGCCACCGCGTAGGCACTCACGAGGAGCCGGTAGGTGCCCGCCGCGAGCAGCCCCTTCTGTCGGACCGTGATGTCGACCGGGGCACCGGGAACACAGTCGGCGGCAACTTCGAAGACCGGGGTCCAGCTCCCGGTGCCGTCGTCGGATTCGAGGCGCATGACGCTGCCCCCGTCCGTCGTATCGCACAGGCTCGAGAGCGTCCCGTCGGCCTCGTAGTCGGTCCACCCCGTCAGGGAGAACGTGTGACCCAGGCCGCTCGTGCCATCGATCGACGCCGAGATCTGGCTCGCCGCGGCACTCGCCCCGCCCTCGGCGATCACCGCATTGCGGCTGATCAGCGAATCCTGCCAGCCCGCGGCTCCGCCGGATCCCGTTTCGCCGCTCTCGCAGAGCTCCGGCGGCAGGCTGCCGTCACACGGCGGCTGGGCGATCACCTGGTCACTGACCCCGGCGGACCACGGTCCGATCCAGCTCTCGGACTCGACGAAGGTCCCCGCGGAGACCGAACGATCCGTCTGGATCGGGATCATCACGGCGGTGGGCGGCCGCCAGGTTCGGAACTGCGCCGTCGCGGCGGATCCCCAGCCCACGACGCACACCCCCACGACGGCAGCCGCGGCCACCCGGTTCGAACCCCAGAAACGCGAAACCCACGAATGCATGTCTGCACCTCCTGACTGAGAGTTTCGATTTCATATATCAATTTAATAGGTCAAAGTAAACTTTGATTGCGCTCCCCGGGGGCCGGTCCGCCGCCGATGCACCGCCTCCCCCCTCCGCCTGCCCTACGCCCCAAACCCGACCCGCCTCCGCCTTTCCCTCGATCGAGGCGGCCCCGGGCCCAGCCGAAGACGGAGCGAACCCTTTTGCGGAAGCCGGGCGCTTCCCACCACGCCCCCCCGGCGGCGGATCCTGTGTACGGACTGGTCAACCGAGCGATCGAAGAGCTCGTCCTCGAGCAAGCGGGGCCCGCGGCCTGGAACCAGATCCGCAAACGAGCCCAGCTCCAGATCCCGGGATTCGTCAGCATGCAGGCGTACCCCGACGCGATCACCTACGCGCTGGTGGGCGCCGCCAGCCAGGTCCTCGACATCGCTCCGTCCGAACTGCTGCGCGCGTTCGGGCGCCACTGGATCCTCTTCACCGGACGCGAGGGGTACGGCTCCCTGCTCGAGGCCGCGGGGCAAGACCTGCGGGAGTTCCTGCTCAACCTCGACGCCCTGCACGCGCGGCTCGGGCTGTCGATGCCCGAGCTCGTGCCGCCTTCGTTCAGCGTCGAGGAGGCCGACGGCGCGCTCCGTGTGGAGTACCGATCGACGCGGGTCGGCCTGGCACCGATGGTGGTCGGTCTGCTCGAAGGACTCGGGGAACTCTTCGACGAACCCGTTTCCGTCGAACACGTGCAGACGCGCGACGAGGAGCGCCACGATGTCTTCGTCGTGCGCCCGAAGGCGCCCTGACGCCATGGCCGTGGGCATGGACGAGGCCGCGCTGCGCAAGGCGTTCCCGTTCCACTTCGTGTGCGACTCCGAACTCCGCATCGTACAGATGGGGCCATCGCTGGAACGGGTGCTCCCCGCCATGGGGCGACCGCTTCCCGAACTCTTCGTCGCCACCCAACCCGAACTCGCGCTCGAGGTCGAAACCGTCCGGCGACGACTCTCCACGCTGTTCGTGCTCACCTGCCATGCGCCGGCCGGTGATGCGACCGGCATGCGCTTGCGTGGCCAGTTCGTCGAGACCGGAAACGAGGGCCAGCTCCTCTTTCTCGGATCCCCGTGGCTCGACGACGCCTCCGCCCTGTCCCGGCACGGGCTGCGCTTCGCCGACTTCGCGCCCCACGACGCGACCCTCGAAGGGCTCTTCCTGCAGCAGGCCCAGCGATCGACCCAGGCCGACGTCGAGCGCGTGATGGCGCAGCTCGAGGAGCTCGCCTCGGAACGGCATCGACTCGAACAGGCGGAGCGTGCCCTCGAACACGAGCTCTCCGCGAGCAGCGACTTCCGGATTCGGCTCGATCGCGATGCAAGGATCCTCGAGATCCGGACCAGTGAGAGCCTGCGGCTCTTCGGCGGAGAGCCGGACCTCGCCGTGGGTCAGGTCGTCCACGACGTGGTGCCCGACCTGGGAGCCGTGCTGATCACCGAGCTCCCTGCGGTCTTCAACGGTGGCGCTCCCCGCGCCTTCGAGTTCTCGATCAAGCGCGGCGTCGGCATGATCCACCTCGAGTGCCGCGCCGCCTCGACGCTCGCGGGGGATGCGATCGTCGTCGGCCGGGACGTCACGGACCGACGCGAGCTCGAAGAGCAGCTGCGTCACCAGGCACTCCACGACTCGCTCACGCGGCTCCCGAACCGCACGCTGCTGCGGCGTCGATTGACGCGGGCCGTTCGCGCCGAGGGCTCGCGCCGAAGCGGGATGCTGACGGCGCTCTTCTTCATCGACCTCGACGACTTCAAGGCGGTCAACGACGGGCTCGGCCACGCAGTGGGTGACGAAGTCTTGGTGGCGGTGGCCGAGCGCATCGAGGACGCCCTGCGCCCCAGCGATACGGCGGCGCGGTTGGGCGGCGATGAGTTCGCGGTCCTTCTCGAAGAGCTCGAGCATCCGAGCCAAGCGCTCGAGATCGCCGAAAGACTCGTGGAAGCGGTCTCTGCCCCGCTCTGGGCCGCCGGCTCGAAGATCGAGCCGAGCTGCAGCATCGGAATCACCGTCGCGCAGTCCGACGGGGACCCCGAGGAGCTCTTCCGCCAGGCGGACCTGGCGATGTACCGGGCCAAGGCAAACGGCAAGAACGGCGTCGATCTCTTCGACGAGGGACTCCAGGAGAGCGCGAAGCACCGCCTGCTGCTGAAGCAGGACCTCGTGGCCGCACGCGAGCACGACGAGTTCGTCATGCACTACCAGCCGATCGTCGACCTCGCAGAGCTCGAGCTGGTCGGCCTCGAGGCGCTGGTGCGCTGGCAGCACCCCGAGCACGGACTGTTGGGGCCGGATTCGTTCATCTCCCTCGCCGAGGAATCGGGCGCGATCGTGGCCATCGGCAAGGGCATCCTCGACAAGGTGTGCGCCCGCGCCGCGGCCTGGCACGCCCAGGGATCCGATCTCCGGATGTCGATCAACCTCTCGGCGAAGCAACTCGGGAGTGCGGTGATCGTGGAGCACGTTGGCGGTGCGCTCGAGACCTCGGGCCTCGACCCCCGACTGCTCACCCTCGAGATCACCGAGAGCCACGCGGTGCAGGACCTCGAAAAGACGATCCGGATCCTCGACGACCTGCGCCGTCTCGGCGTGCAGATCGCGATGGACGACTTCGGAAAGGGCTACTCGGCGCTCACCTACCTCGAGCAGCTGCCGATCGACGTGCTGAAGATCGACAAGGCCTTCGTCGATCGGCTCGGCGGCGCCACCTCCGCCCCCCTTGCCGAATCGGTGGTCGAGCTCGGCCACCGACTCGAGCTCCAGGTGGTCGCCGAGGGCATCGAGCATCGGGGCCAGCTCGAAGCGCTGCGACGTCTCGGGTGCGCCCGGGGCCAGGGTTACTTCTTCTCGAAGCCGGTTCCCGAAGACGTCGTGTCCGGTTGGATCGACGCGGCGGGCGCGGGCCGGCACCGGTTCGCGCCTCCCGGGGATTCCTGAACCCGGACGCCCGGGGCCGAGCCCCGGAGCCGCCTGGTAGCCCGCGTGGCCGCAACCTCCGCGCCGGCGCGCGCTAGCCTCGCGAGCGGCATGCACCGAACCCACTCCGCTCTGGCGCCTTCCGACTACCGGGCCCGCGCACTCCCGCGACGGGCCCTCGTCTGGCTTCTCCTCGTCGCCCTGCTCGCAGCGGCCGCCTGCGGCCCGCGGCTCCCCAGCTCGAACGTGTTGCAGCGGCTGGGACCCGGAGAACTCGAAGCGCAGGCGGAAACCCTCGAAGCCCGGCGCCGCGAAGAGCCGCGCAATGGCGCGCTGCTCACCACCCTCGGCCAGGTCCACTACCTGCTGGCACGTGACGCCCTGGACCGCGAAGAGGACCAGGGTCGCTACCTGGCGCACCTCGAGAAGAGCGTGGACGCGCTGGTTTCCGCGGTGGAAGTGAATCCGCGCGATGACGAGCCCCACTTCTACCTGGCACTGATCGACGTGTATCGCGGTGATTCGCGTGAGGCGCTCCGTGGGTTCCGCAACGTGAAGCGGCTCCACCCCTACCCGCTCTCGTACACGAACCTGGCCGAGATCTACGTCTATCGGGGCGATACCGAGCGTGCCCGCGAGTGGAACGAGCTCGGGTTGCGCAAGGGTGCCCCTTTCGGCGCGGTCCTCTTCAACGACATGTTGATCGCCTGGAAGGAAGGCAACCTGCGGCGCGCCCGCCGCTACTTCGCCGACCTGCAGAACGACGCACCCGAGATGCTCACGACGATCAACACGGCGCGGCTGCCGGAGACGCCCCGCCGCTTCGAAGACTTCGCGGGCTACTGCTGCGGCAGCCCGGGCTGCGGCCCCTACATGCGCGACGCCTGCAAGGAGCTCTCCCTGGACGTGCTGGTGCAGGAGCGCTCGACAGAGACCCTGCGACGCGAACTCCAGCTCGAGATCGAGCGCAAGCGCCGCCTCCGCAAGGTCTACGAGCAGCGCAAGGAACTCGAGATCCAGGTCGAGCCGGAGCCCGAAACGCCCTGAAGCGCGGAATCAGCTGCGCGGCAACGCGAGTTCGACGGTCCCCGTGAGGTGATCGCCGAAGTCGTTCGTGGCCGACAACGTCAGCTCGACGGTCCCCTCGGACTCGCCTGCCGCCAGCTTCGAGACGTGTCCCGAGAAGCGCAGTGGCTTTCCCGGTACGGCCGGCGCCCCCAGGCGAATCGCGATGCGGCGCAACCGGCAACTCGGTCCCGCCCAGTCGGTGACGTAGCGCGCGACGTAGCCGTTCGAGGTGAGGATGTTCATGAAGATGTCCGGCGCTCCCTGGGACTGGGCGTAGTCCCGATCGTGATGCACCGGCATGAAATCGCGCGAGGCAATCGCACCGGCGACCACGACCGCCGCCGTCACCGGAAGCACGAACTCGGGCAAGGCATCGCCTTCGCGCAGCTTGTCGAAGTCCACCCCTGCGCTCATCACGCGTCGCCTCCGGCACCCGGCTTGAAACGGAACACCCGGAACCGCTGTCGCCCGACGGCTTCACCGGCTGCGTCGAGATAGGTCGTCACCCAGGTGACGAAGTAGCCGACACCGATCGCCGTCTTCTTGCGCTCGGAGATGGACTCGAGGGCCGTGCTCGACGTCAACGTGTCCCCGACCTCGAGGTAGCGATCGAACTCGAGCTCCGAGTTCGTCGCCAGGGTCGCGGCGTAGCCCGCGCGCGCCAACACCTCGAGGGGGCTGTTCGGGTCGTAGGCACCGGGCGCGCCACCGCGCTCGGCGATCCCCTCGATCTTCGGCCGCGGCATCGTCCAGGTCTGGAGCATCGCCGGCGGTGCGACCACGTCGTCGAAACCCGCAGCCTGAGCGGCTACCGCATCGAGATAGACCGGGTTCTGGTCGTCGAGGGCATCGACCCAATGGCGGATCATCGGCAGGTTCACCGGGTCGGGTGCCGCGCTGGGCCCCGCGTCGCTCAGGGGTTGGCCGAGTCGCTCGAGCAACCCCTTCCGGAGCGGATCGTTTCCTTCTCCCATCGTCTCCTCCGTATCAGCCACTCAGACTCTCGGGCACCATCAGAACTCGGTACCCGGAGCCGGATAGCCCGCGATCAGGCCGCCGTCTGCCACGAACTCGGAACCCGTGGAGTAGGAGCTCTCGTCCGAAGCGAGGAAGAGCGCCAGCTTCGCGATCTCCTCGGGCGCCCCGATCCTCCCGAGCGGTGCGAGACGCTCGGCGTGCTGGGCGACCAGACCGGTGGTCAACGCGGGGTCCGTACCGTCGGGCGCCCCGAGCTTCGTCTCGATGAAGCCCGGATGGATCGAGTTCACCCGAATCCCGAATGGTGCCAGCTCCATTGCCGCGGCCTTCGTCATGCCGCGCACGGCCCACTTGCTGGCGACGTAGGAGAGGATGCCGTTCATCCCGATCATGCCGTCGATCGAGGAGATGTTCAGGATCGAGCCTCCCCCGCTCTCGCGCATCGCGGGGACGACCGCGCGCATGCCCAGGAACACCCCGGTCTGATTGACCTCGGTGACCCGTCGATAGCTCTCGAGGGTCATCTCGGTGAGGGGTGCGCCCTCGGCGATCCCGGCATTGTTCACCAGGATGTCCAGGCGACCGAAGGCGTCGATCGTCGCCCCTACCACGTCCGCCCAGGCGTCTTCGCCGGTCACGTCGAGGCGCTGGTAGCGGGCCGCCGCCCCGATCTGTTCGGCCGCCGCCTTGCCTTCGTCATCGCGGACGTCGCAGAGCATCACCTTCCCGCCTTCGGCCACGAAGAGCTCGGCCTCGGCGAGTCCCATACCGCGTGCCGCCCCGGTGACCAGCGCCACCTTTCCTTCCAAACGTCCCGTCATGCGAATGCGCTCCTCACTGGGTTTCACCCGCTTCCACGGCGGGCAGCCAATCGAAGTCACCGAACTCCGGTCGCCGGAGCAGGTCGTGGAAGTGTCTCGCCGACCACGGCCACAGCGTCGGTTCGCCGTCCGGGTCGATGTACCAACTGCTACAGCCCGTCACCCACACGGTCCCCTTCATGGCCTCGCGCAGGTCGGCCTGGAAGCGCTGGGCGGCCTCTCCTTTCGGAGCCAACACGCGTCCCGGGCGCCGTGCGATCGCGAGGATGCAGTCCAGGATGTAGCGGGTCTGGGTCTCGGAGACGTCGATGATCGAAATGTTCCCGATTGGCGCGTTCGGACCGACGATCATGAAGTAGTTCGGGAATCCGGGAATCGTGATCGATCGATAGGTCCGCGGTCCCGCGCGCCACGCTTCTTCGAGGCTGCGGCCGCCGATCCCGCGCACCTCGCC